>NZ_JBWZCH010000005.1:0-255171 GCF_059383435.1 Pseudarthrobacter sp. HLT1-7
CTATGTGGTTCCCGAACAACAAACCCGTCCCCGGACGGCTCGTTGCAGGGAACAAAACCACAACACAATAACAACACCACACATGTTGTAACCACAGATTTCCCACCCCCGCGCCCAGGCGCGGCAAGGTACGGGAGCAAAGGTTACGGCGGTCACAGCGTGGGGGAAACGCCCGGTCCCATCCCGAACCCGGAAGCTAAGACCCACAGCGCCGATGGTACTGCACCCGGGAGGGTGTGGGAGAGTAGGTCACCGCCGGACACTATTTACACCTCAGGCCCCGACAACGACAGTCGGGGCCTGAGCCATTTAACCCCCNAGCCATTTAACCCCCCAAACTGAGCGCCCCGGAGCGCAACGCTCCGGAACACAAATGGCCATGTCGGCGTTGTAAGAGCGACACCCTCCTCCATTCGAAGGACTACATTCATGACGCAGCGGACCATTGTTATCACCGGCGCCAGCGACGGCATCGGCGCCTCGGCGGCGCGGACCTTCGCGAAAGCAGGGGAGCGCGTGGTGGTGGTCGGGCGTTCCGCGGAGAAGACCCAGCGGATCGCCGCGGAGATCGGTGCGGACTTCTTCGTCGCCGACTTCGCGGTTCTGGCACAGGTGCGCCAGCTCGCAGTGCAGTTGAAGGAGAAGTACCCGCGGATCGACGTCCTGGCCAACAACGCCGGTGGGATCATGGGCAAGCGCGAGCTCACCGCGGACGGCCACGAGAAGACCTTCCAGATCAACCACCTGGCCCCGTTCCTGCTGACCACGGAGCTGATGGACGTGCTCACCGCCAGCAACTCCACCGTCATCAACACCTCCAGCGCCGCCAACGGCTTCGGCAGACTGGACCTGGAGGACCTGGACGCCGCGAAGAGCTACTCCACCAACCGGGCGTACGGCACCGCCAAGCTGGCCAACATTCTCTTCACGAGTGAACTCAATAACCGCTACGCGGCGGAAGGCATCACCACCGCGGCATTCCACCCCGGAGTGGTGGCCACCAACTTCGCCTCCGAGTCCACAAGCCCCATGCGGCATGCGTATAAGACCTTCCTGAACCGCTTCCTGCTCAGTCCCGAACAGGGCGCGGACACCCTCGTGTGGCTTGCCACGGCGATACCCGGTCAGGACTGGGTTTCCGGGGCGTACTACGCCAAGCGTGCGCTTGCCAAGGCCAACAAGCAGGCCTACGACCCCGAGATCGCACGGGAGCTGTGGGAGCGCAGCGAGGCGCTGGTGGGGGCGGCGGATCTCGGCGAGCTCGATCCCCTGGCCTAAGTGACCGGCCGCAGCTCACCGGCCGTAAATCGCCGGCCAGAGGCACCGGCCGTACCACCAGCGGTTACCGCGCGGCGTCGACCTTATCGATTGCGGTCAGGGCGCTCTCCATGGTCCCGGCCAGCTCACTGGCCGGGGCCGGCTTCGCGAACAGGTAGCCCTGTAGCGAGTCGCAGCCGCGGTCCATCAGGTATTTGGCCTGGGCCGGCGTTTCGATGCCCTCGGCAGTGACCAACAGGCCGAGGCTGTGCGCGGCGTTGATCATGGTGGCAAAGAAGGGCAGCCGTTCCTGGCCGGTCTTGATCATCGACACAAAGGAACGGTCGATCTTGACGTTGTCCAGCGGCAGCTCTTTGAGCCGCCCCAGCGAGGAGTAGCCCGTCCCGAAGTCGTCCATCGCAATCCGCACGCCGGCCGCCCGCAGTTGGCGGAGCTGGTTCAGGACGTCGGACCCGGCGTCGAAGAATACGCTTTCGGTCAACTCCAGCATGAGCTGGCGCGGGCTGACTCCGGTGGCTGCCACGATGGCGAGCACGTCCGTGGCGAAGTCACGGTTCTGGAACTGCAGGCCTGAGACGTTCACCGCGACGATGTGCGCGGGGTCGCCGGCGAGCCAGGGGCGGATCTCGGCGCAGGCGCGGCGCATAACCTCGTCGCCGATTTCGCGGATGAGCCCGCTCTGTTCGGCCACGGGCAGGAACTGGTTGGGCGGGACCAGCCGGCCGTGCCGTTCCCAGCGCGCGAACGCCTCGAACTGCACCACCGACCCGAGGCCCGGCGACACCACCGGCTGGTAGTGGACCGAGATCTGTCCCAGCTCCACGGCGCGCCGGAGCCCGGTCTCGCCGTCGGCCTTGTGCACCGCCGTAGTCAGCATTTCCGGCCGGAACCGCAGCCAGGTGCTCTTGCCTCCGGACTTCGCCGCGTTCATTGCCGCGTCCGCTTGCCGGAGCAGTTCGGCGCCGTCCAGAGTCTGCGGGGTTTTTGAGGCCAGGCCCATGCTCACGCCGGGCCGGACCACGGAGCCGCCGGCCCGCAGCGGCTGGTACAGTGACTCGGCGATCCGGGTGGCCACCGCGTCCGCGTTGAGGCATTCGGTCAGCAGCACCACGAATTCGTCGCCGCCCAGCCGGGCCACGGTGTCATGCGGGCGGACGCAGTTGCGCAGCCGGCTGGCGACCTCCACCAGCAGTTCATCCGCGGACGACCGGCCCAGCATGTCATTGAGGCTCTTGAAGTCGTCCAGATTCAGCAGCAGCACATCCACCGGGTCCGGCCGGCGCAGGGCGGCGGCGAGGCGTTCATTGAACAGGGTCCCGTTGGGCAGTGCGGTGAGCGGATCACGCAGCACGCCGGCCTTGAGTTCGTCGTCGTGCTCGGCGAAGGCCGCGGGAGCGGGAGCGGCGGTGGCAGCGACAGCAGTGCGACGGCGGTGCGTGACGGTGCCTGCTGCAGAGGCGTCTGCAGCGGCGTCTGCAGCGGCGTCTGCGTCGGCGTCTGCTGCGGCGGCGTAGCCCGGGCGGCTGCCCGACGACGGCACTGGACGGTTCGCCGTGCCGCGAACCGACACCGCGACGGACGGGGGATTGGAGCCCGCGGATGCCTGGGCGGGGATCCGCGAGCAGATGATTTCGACCGGCACCTCGGAGCCGTCGGCGCGGCGGCCGGAGCCGGCGAAGGCCCGGGGGAGGGTCGCCGCCTCGGCGCCCACACCGGTCAGGACCCGATGGAAATCCTCACGCGACGCCTCGGCCAGCAGCAGGCTGTGGTCGGCACCGATGAGCTGGGCGCGGGAGTAGCCGAAGAGCCGCTCCGCGGCGATGTTCAGGAAGGAAATGGATCCGTCCGGATCGAGGACCAGCAGTGCGTCCGGGCTGTGCTCCAGCAGTAGTTGTGCGAACCCTGGGTCCATGATGTTTTGCCTGCCCCCCAAGCGACGGATACGGATTGCAGGCACCTTGCGGAGAACAAGAGGGGCTGCGCTTCATAAACTATAGGCGGTGCAGCCCGCTGCAGCGTGATGCGCATCATGCGGCGCCGGAATGTTTCAGCGCGGTCACCCCGGCAGCGGGACGCCCTCGAGCGCTGCGATGGCCGCCACGGACTGGCGGATGGCGAGTTCCCGCCGGGGTTCGGGCTCCGGACGGGAGAACATAAAGCCCTGCAGGGCATCGCAGCCGTGGTCCATCAGGTACCGGGCCTGGGCTGGCGTCTCGATGCCCTCGGCTGTGACCTTCAGCCCCAGGCTCCGGGCCATGTGGATCATCGACGTCAGGATGGGCAGCTTCTCCGCGCCGGTGCGCAGCATGGAGACGAATGACTTGTCGATCTTGACGATGTCCACCGGGAGTTCCTGCAGCCGGCCCAGCGAGGAATAGCCCGTGCCGAAGTCGTCCAGAGCCACCTGGATCCCGGCGTTGCGCAGACCCTCTAACTGCTGGATGACCTGGGAGTGGGCATCGAAGAACACGCTTTCTGTCACCTCCAGGATCAGCTGGTGCGGATCGACGCTGCACCGGGCCGCGATAGCCAGGACACGGTCCGCGAAGTCTGCGTGCTGCAACTGCACGCCAGAGACGTTCACGGCCAGGGTCCGGCAGGGATCCGCCGCGAGCCACGGTGACAGCTCGGTGCAGCTTCGCCGCAGCACTTCGGCCCCGATGTCGCGGATCAGGCCGCTGCGCTCGGCGGTCTCGATGAAAGCGTCCGGGGCCATCAGCTGGCCGTCCCAATCCCAGCGGGCCAGGGCTTCAAACTGCACAACCTCCAGCAGTTTGGTGGAGACGACAGGCTGGTAGTGGACCACAATCTGGCCGAGCTCGACGGCGCGGCGCAGCCCCGCGGTGATCTGGGTGCGTTCCAGCAGTGCGGCGAGCATTTCCGGCCGGAAGCGGACGTAGCAGTTCTTTCCGGCTTCCTTGGCCGCGTACATGGCCAGGTCCGCCTGCCGCAGCAGCTCCGAGGACGTCAGGGTCCCCGCATCCCGCGAGGCCACCCCCAGGCTCAGGCCCGGGCGCATCAGGGTGCCCTCGATGGAGACCGGAGCATTCAGGGTCGCGACGATGCGCTGCGCGACGGAGTCGGCGTCCCGGCAGCCGACCAGCAGGACTACAAATTCATCGCCGCCCAGCCGTGCGACGGTGCCGTGGGGTCCCACGCAGTTCAACAGCCGCCGGGAAATTTCCACCAGCATCTCGTCCCCGGCATGGTGGCCGAGAACGTCGTTGACTTCCTTGAAATCGTCAAGGTCCAGCAACAGCATGTGCACGGGTCCTGGCTTGAGCAGCGCGGCGGCGGCGCGTTCGTTTAAGAGCATCCGGTTGGCCAGGCCCGTCAGCGGGTCCTGGAAGGCAAGTTCCTTGAGCTTGTCGGCCTGTTCGGCGAGTTCCTCCATGGCCCGGCGTGCCTGGTTCTGGGCACTGCGGTGGGAGGTGATGTCGCGGAAATTCCAGATCCTTCCCACGATCGTGTCCGCTACCTTCTGCGGGCGTGAGTAGAGTTCCACGGTGCGGCCGTCCTTGAACTCCAGCACGTCATGGCTGTGCATCACCCGGTCCGCGTGCAGGGCGGTCATCTTGGCCAGGAAGTACGCTGGATCGACCAGCTGTCCCGTGATGAAGCTGATCAGAGCCAGCGGGTCTTCGGCCGCGATGAGCTCCGGCGGCATGCCCCAGAGTTTGAGGTACTGATCGTTGATGCCGGTGATCTGCCCTTCGCTGGAGACCACAAGAATAGCGTCGGCGGTGGTTTCCAGGGTGGCGTCCAGCAAAGAGACGGCCAGGCGCCGGCCGGAATCGGCGTCGTTGCGGTGGCTGCCATCGCGGACGGCGGCCGCCACGGCGGTGCCGCCGTCGAACGTTACGAGCGAGCAGGTGATCTCCAGGGCCAGTTCGGTGCCGTCACTGCGGCGCCCTGCCGCCGCAAACGGGCGCTTTCCGGCTATGCTTCCCCGGCCCAGCCTGCCGAGGACGCGGAGGAATCCGCCGCGTTCGTCCTCGGAGAGCAGGATGTTGTGCTGGCTACCCACGAGCTGATCGCGCGGGTAGCCGAAAAGGCACTCCGCCGCCGAGTTCACCAGTGCGATGGTTCCGTCCATGGTCAGCAGCAAAAAAGCATCGGGACCCTGTTCCAGCAGGCTCTCTTCAATCCCAGGTCCCACGGCGATACCGGCCCCCAAAGCGACGGATGCAAACAGACCCGGCGGCGGCGCCGCGGGCAATACGTTCCCCTGAATCATAGGGTTCCCGGGCCCCTTGTCCAGCACCTCGGCGACCAGTTCATGGCGGTTTTTTTGCGGCGTGCGGCCGGGTCACCGGATTCCGGCGACCCGGCCGCCCCACAGCGCGGCAAATGCCTGGGCTGACCGGGCGATAGCGGGCTCCAACGCGGACCCCGGCTCGGGGCCGGAGAACAGGAAGCCCTGCAGGGAATCGCAGCCCAGGTTCATCAGGTACTCGGCCTGTGCTGCCGTCTCCACACCCTCCGCGGTGGCATTCAGGCCGAGCCCGTGGGCCATGCCGATCATGGCGCGCAGGATGGGCAGCTTCTCCTTACCCGTTTGGATCATGGAGACGAAGGACTGGTCGATCTTCAGGGTGTCCACGGGCAGGTCCTGAAGCCTGCCCAGCGAGGAGTAGCCGGTGCCGAAATCGTCGAGGGCCACCCGCGCCCCGGCGCTTCGGAGGGCGGTGAGCTGCTGGATCACGTGGCAGTCGTCGTCGAAAAAGACACTCTCGGTGACTTCCAGCACCAGCTGCCGCGGAGCAACGCCGCTGGACGCCGTCACCGCGAGCACCAGCTCGACAAAATCACCGTGCTGCAACTGCACTCCGGAGACGTTCACGGCGAGGGAGCGGGTGGCGTCTTCGGCGAGCCAGGGCTTCAGCTCGGTGCAGCCCCTGAGTAACACCTCGGTCCCGATCTCGACAATCAGCCCGCTGCGCTCGGCGGCCGGAATGAACTGCAGCGGCGGAACTATCTGGCCGTCGCGCCTCCAGCGGGCCAGGGCCTCGACCGTCCGGACGACGCCCAGCTTGGCGGAGACGATCGGCTGGTAGTGCACCTCGATCTGGCCGCTGTCCACGGCCACCCGCAGACCGGACACCATTTCCGTGCGCTGCACGAGGGACTTCATCATCTCCGGCAGGAACCGCAGGTACCTGTTTTTGCCGGCGGCTTTCGCGGCATACATTGCGACGTCGGCCCGGCGCAGCAGCCCGGAGGCGCCGCCGCCGTGGTGGTCGGCGTCGGGGTGGTGGGCGCTGGCGCGGAGGGCGCTGGGGTGGTAGGCGCTGGCATCGCCGGTGCCGGCGCCGTCGTCGTCGCCGATCGACGCCAGGCCGAGGCTCAGACTGGGCCGCAGCATGGTCCCGTCAATCCAGAGCGGCGCCCGCAGGGTCGCGACAATCCGCTCGGCGACAGCGTCGGGATCCAACGAGTCGACGAGGAGGACCACAAATTCGTCACCACCCAGGCGTGCTACAACGTCGACCGGGCGGACGCAGGTGCGCAACCGCCGCCCCACCTCGATCAGCATCTGGTCACCGGCGTGGTGGCCAAGGATGTCGTTGACTTCCTTGAAATCGTCTAGGTCCAGGAGCAGGACGTCGACGGCGGTGGCGGACGGTCCGCGCAGTGCGGCCGCGAGTTGGTCGTTGAAGAGCTGGCGGTTGGACAGGCCCGTCAGCGGGTCCTGGAAGGCAAGGGCCTTCAGCTGTGCCGCCTGCCCGGCCAGATCTGCCATGGCCTTGGTGATCTGGTCCTGCGCCATCAGGGTGGGCGTGACGTCGCGGAAGCTCCAGACGCGGCCGACCACCTTGTTCGCGACCAGCTGCGGGCGTGAGTAGCGTTCAAAGGTCCGTCCGTCGCGGAAGTCCAGAACATCATGGCTTTCCGCCAAGGGATCGGCGTAGAGCGCGGTGACTTTTTCGATGAACTGGGTGGGGTCCTTGAGCTGGTCCAGGACGAAGCCCAGCACGGCGTCGTCGTCCTGGGTCGCAAGCAGCTCCCGCGGGATCCCCCACATCGAGACGAACTGGTTATTGACGCCCGCGATCTGGCCCTCGGCGCCGACCACGAGGATGCCGTCGGCGGTGGATTCCAGCGTGGCGCTCAGCAGGGACATGGCCTCGCGCAGACCTGCGTCCGCGGCGAGCCGGTGCGAAATGTCCCGGACAGTGACGGCCATGCTGGTGGGTTCGGCGGGGTCGGCGTTGCGGTCCGGAGGCGCGCCGGTGCCGGGGTCCGGGCGCGCGCCGGTGCACGGGGCGAGCAGGGCGTACGTCAGTTCGCCATGGAACTCGGTGCCGTCGCGGCGCCGGCCGTAGGCCTCGACCGGCGGGGGACCGGTGGCCCCGGCGCCGGCGTCGAGCCCTTTGCGGAGCGCGAAAAACAGGCGCTGGAAGCCGCCGTGGTAGCCCTCCGTCAGGAGGATGCGGTGATCGCGACCCACCAAATCGTCCCGGGTGTAGCCGAACATGCGTTCCGTCGCGGCGTTGACACGGAGGATGGTGCCGTCTTCGGCGACCACCAGGAGGGCGTCGGGACTGGATTCCAGCGCTGCCTCGGGGCTTGGTACCGGGCGCGGGGTCGCCGTCACGCGGTTGCCGTCGTGCGGATGTGAGACCACTGATATTCCATTGAGAGTCCTCCCCTCAGGAAATCATAGGGGTCTCACCGGGCCACTGGTAGCAAGCCGGGGCACCGGCGTTTCAGCGGGGGTGGTTGGGCAAACCGAAACCCGCGGGGCGGTCAGCGGTGGTTGACGGCGGCGCCGTGTCCGGGGCCGGGGCCGGGGCCGGCGGTGCGGCGTCGAAGACCGGCGGTGAAGTGTTCGGGGCCGGCGGTGCTGGCCGAGACCACCTCACGGTAGTGCAGGACGAGTTCATCGCCCAGCGCTGACCAGGTCCGGCCCTGGACCGAAGCGTGGGCCGCGGCGGCGAACGCGCGGCGCTTGGCGTCGTCGCCCATCAGGTCCATCACCCGGGCCCGCAGTGCGGCGAGGTCGCCCGGTTCGTACAGCCAGCCGGTGCGGGAGTTCTCGACGAGGTCCAGCGGGCCGCCGCGGCCCGTGGCCACCACCGGCACGCCGGACGCCATGGCCTCCTGGATGGTCTGGCAGAAAGTCTCGAACTCGCCGGGATGGACGAAGAGGTCAAAGGAAGCGATGGCACGGGCCAGCTCCCCGCCGCCGAGGAAACCGGTGAACAGCGCGCCCGGCAGAGCTGACTCGAGGGCCCGCCGCTGCGGTCCGTCGCCCACGATCACCAGCCGGGTTCCGGGAACATCGGCCAGCACCGCGAGGTCCTGCACCTGCTTTTCGACGGCGAGCCGGCCCACGTAGCCGATGATGCGCTCGCCGCCGGGAGCGGCGGCGGCCCGCCAGCCGTCGTCGCGCTTGGCCGGGCAGAACCGTTGGGTGTCCACGCCGCGCCGCCACATTTCCACCCGCGGAATGCCGCGGCCGCGGAGCTGGTCGAGCGCGAAACTGGAGGGCACCAGGGTACGGGATGCGAGAAGGTGGATGTTCTCCACCCGGTTCCAGGCCCAGTTCTCCAGGAACGGGACCCCGTAGCGGCCGGCATAGCCGGGGACCTCGGTCTGGTAAATGGCGACGGTGGGGATCCCCAGCTGGTGCGCGGCCTGGGCCGCCCGCCAGCCGAGCACGAACGGCGACGCCAAGTGGACAACGTCCGGTGCGTAGTCGGCAAGGATTCGCTTGACCCGATAGACACCGCCCATCGCCACTCGCACATTCGTGTAGCCGGCCAGCGGAACCGAGGGAAGCCGGTGGACGTACGCGCCGTAGACCACGCTCGGGGCCTCGTTGTCCTGGGTGGAAGGCGCGATCACCAGCACCTCGTCGCCGCGCTCCTGGAGATGCTCCAGGACACGAAGGATTGAGTGCGTTACCCCGTTCATCAGCGGCAGGAATGATTCGGCCACAATTGCGATCCTCACACCTCCACGTTGCGGGGGCCGGCTGTCGGCACGGGGTTAGGCGTGTGGCTGGGGAGGGAAGAGTGGGTTAACACGGCGGGATGAAGGCTTGGCCACTGGACATGTCCCGCGCTCCTGCCGGCGCCACCCCGGCCGCTGGACATGTCCCTCGGCCATGCCAAGGGCTGGACATAGTCCCCATATGCCCCTTCGTGGCCGCGAAAAATGAGCATGTGCATTCTGGCCACCGCGTCGGCACCCGCACCCCCACCGCGGCCCCGGATGCTCCCGGGCGCGGCCGTCGATTCGCCAGAAAAGGCCGCTAAATCCATCCGCGAAGCGGCCAATTCCGACAAATGGGTGGGCCCGCACAACACGCGAGCTCTGATGCTCCCGGGCGCGGCCGTCGATTCGCCAGAAATGGCCGCTAAATCCATCCGCGAAGCGGTCAATTCCGAGAAATGGGTGGGCCCGCACAGCACGCGAGCCCTGATGCTCCCGGGCGCGGCCGTCGATTCGTCAGAAATGGCCGCTAAACCACCCTGCGAAGCGGCCAAGTCCGGCAAATGGGTGGGCCCGCACAACCGGGTGCGGACCGGCAGATCCGCCGTAAAATTGAAGCCAGGGGGTGTACGGGAAGTGTCCGGATCTATCGTCGTCGTACTCATTCTCCTGGCCGTCGTCGTGATGCTGGGAAGCATCGGCACGGTGGTACTGGTTCTGCGCGACGGCCGCGGCCGGAATCCGCGGGAGCCCACGGAACGGCCCTGGATGGCGGGCAACCTGCCGAGCGTGCCGTACTCGGTGTGGCGCTTCTAACCGCGGGTGTCTTTCCTCAGGACATCCGGCAGTTCGTCAACGTAAACGGTTTGCGGCGGCTCGTAGTAGATGACCAGGACCTCCTCGCCCACGGCGAAGGCACTGGTCTTGTCGAACGGGTGGGCGTGGAACGCGCTGGTTCCGCCTCGGAAAGCCATCATGACTTCGCCGATGGTGCCCGGCCCGATACGTCCGGTAACCCGTCCGATCCTGCCGGTGAGACTCCGGTCAACGTCCCTGTGCATCATGCATCCGGAGCTTTCGGGGGACGCTTGGGATCCGCCCGGCCGTTCCTGAGAGCGGATCTGAGTGCCGGAAGGTAGTCGCCCACCTGCGCCAGGATCCCGCCGACCATCCGGTTGATGCCCTCGCCGCCGTTGAGGACCGTCAGCTGTCCAACGTGGGCGAAGGGTTCCGCTGCTGCCGCGATGATGGCTGGCATGTTTTCCGCCAACTGCTGGGAAATGACGGCCTCCTGATTGGTTCCCAGGGCTTCGGCGCGTGCCTTGATGCCGTCCGCCTCGGCCAGGGCCTTGGCCTTGATGGCGGAGGCGGCCGCATCACCGCGGGCCTTCGTGGCCGCCGCCTCCGCTTCGCCGGTCACCCGGGTGGCTCCGGCCGCGGCGGCCGCCGCCGTGGCGTTGGCCTGGGCCTGCAGCTCCGTCCGCCGGGCGTTGACCTGTGCTTCGAGTTCGGTGCGCCGGGCCAGCGCTTCGGCTGCGCTGATGTCGGCGGCCTTCTGGCCTTCGGCGTCGGTGCGCTTGGCATAGGCTTTGGCATCCGCCGGCTTCCGGACGCTGGTCTGCAGTTTCTGTTCCTCACGGTCCGCCTCGAGCTTGGCCACTTCAGTTTCCTGGACCACCACCTGCTGGCGGGCTGTCGCGTCGGCGAGGGGCCCCGCCTGGGCGGCTTCTGCCTTGGCCCGTTCGGCGTTTGCCTGGGCCACGGATTGCCGGATCGCTGAGATGCTCTGGGCGTCCGCAATCAGCGCCTCCGCTTCCGCTTCCTTTTCCGCGGCCTCACGGTTCCTGGTGGCCTCGGCGATCCGTGCTTCCATTTTGACCTGGGCGATATGTGGTTTGGCGATGTTCTCGATGTAGCCGGTGGGGTCCTGCAGGTCCTTGATCTGGAGCGAATCGACCACCAGGCCGAGCTTTTCCATTTCAACCCCGCTGGCGCTGCGGACCTGTGAACCGAGCTTGTCGCGCTCGCGGATGATTTCCTCCATGGTCATGCTGCCGATGATCGAGCGCAGATGCCCCTCGAAAACGTTGTAGACCTGGCTTTCCATTTTCGGCTGCTGGCCCAGGAAGCGCCGCGCCGCGTTGGCGATGAAGGGCGGGGCGTCCCCGATCTTGTAGATGACAACACCTTCCACAATCACCTGGATGCCCTGCGACGTCACGCACGACACCTTGAGTTCAGTTTCATTGAGGGTCAGGGAGAGTGTCCTGACGGTTTGCAGCCCGGGAAACACGAGCGCGCCTTTGCCGGTGACGATCTTGAAGTCCATGCCTTCCCGGGTGTTCAGTGTGCCCCGTGTCAGGCCGGAAATGATGAGGGCCTCATTGGGTTCAGCCACTTTCCACATCAGCTTGGTGGCCAGCCACAGGACGCCGACGACGACTACCGCCCCAATGAGCGTGGCAAAAAGCGGGAGGAAGGCTGACAAGTCCGGCATAACCAGGTCCTTTCACGATGTTGGAAAAGGCGTTGCGGCAAGGCCCCCGACTGTGCCGCAGATAGAACCCGGCTGGACTCGAACACGGAAATGCGGGGCCGCGAAGCCAGCTGTTGTAGTCAGTCTGATGTGCTCCCCTCCGGTAAGTCCAGCGATTCGCCCCGGCGGGCCCGCCGGGCCCGCCGGGGGCGGGGCTACTGCTGGTCCAGCATCCGCCGGGCCACCCGTTCGGCTTCAAGTTCACCGGGGGACACCGTAGCTCCGGCCAGGAATCCGGCCCCGGCAATAGTCCGCCGCAGTTCGGCGACTGTCCGGGGTGTGTCCACGCCCTGGTGGGCCATGGCGTGGCAGTTGGCGCAGAGCGGCACCAGGTCCGTGATGGGATCCAACTCGTAGCCGCTGCCGAGCCGGGGGACGGGCACGAGGTGGTGGATGTGGGTGAAGTCCTTGCCGATCCCGCCATAGGTGACCTCGAAAGAGAACCCGCAGGCGGCGCAGCTGGTGCCGTGGTGCGCGATGCAGGCCCGCCGGGCTTCCGGGCTCCGCTCGTACCGGTTCACTTCGACCCGGGTGATGGCGTCTTCCGGGTAGGTGCCGGGAACGGGCTGCGTGGGGTCGGGGCCCGGGGGAGGCCCGAAACGACCCCACAGGGCGCGGATGTTCGCCTCTTCGGCGGGTTCGACGGCCAGCCCGGAGCCGCCAACTCTGCCCCATGGGACGGCTGGCACAGCCCCCGCGAGAACGTCGACGGCGATCTGCTCGCCGAGAGGGAGGACAGCGTCGAAGTCCACCTGAACGTACAGCGCGATCTTCCCCGGCTCGCCGGATTGCGGGCCGGGCGCCGGGCGCTCCGACACCACGACGCCGTGCCCGATCAGACCCCGGCCGCGGGCCCCCTGCAGCAGCAGCCAGGCATCCGCGCCGGCGGGGATGGTGCGGTGCAGGCCCACGCTCCACGGCTCCACATGGCGTCCGGCCTCGGCCACCTGCCCGACGACCGCAGGGTAGTTCCATTCGTTCCAGCGGTCCGGGTTCCAGCCCAGGATGATGGCGGTCATAGGCTCATTGTCGCAGGGCGGCTGGCACCGGTGCCGGCGATTGGACGCGAACGGCCGCTAGTCGGCGGTGAGTAGCGGCCATTTGTGGCGAATCGGCGGCAGAAGTCCAGGAGGAGCGGCCTCAGGGACGACGGTTTCGGACAGCGATTCGCCGGAGATGGCCGCTATACGGGGTTCATGGCGGCCATCTCCGGCGAATGGGCGGCAGATCCAGGAGTAGCAGGGCATCGCGACCTCCGAAACACCGTGTCCCGTTGTTATCCCCGGTCGACCGCCGTCGTTGCCCGTCGGCCGACGTCGACCCAGGTCTTACGCCGTTGTAAGTTCGCCCAGACAGGTGTTTAGCCGGCTGCGGAGTGCTTGGCTGCGATTCGCCGTTGATGGCCGCTATGCCGGGGTTCATGGCGGCCATTTGTGGCGAATGGACGGGATTTATGTCGAACCAGGCGCATCGGCCTCAGGGACGACGGTTTCGGACAGCGATTCGCCGGAGATGGCCGTTCAGGGCGGGCTCATAGCGGCCATTTGTGGCGAATGGGTGGGATTTAGACCGCTCCGGCGCGGTTCGAGGCACCTGCCGGCGGAGGCACCTGCCGCCACGCGCCGCGCCCACGAGGCGCCAGCAGGCACCCCGGCGCAACCCCAACGGCCTAAAACACAAAGAAAGCTGGTGCAGCCGCTGCGTTTCCGCGAGGCGACTGCACCAGCAGGTAGTACGAATTTTCTGATTGCTATGAAACGTTACTCATTCGCGGCTCCCTTTGTCCCGGTGGTTACTTACCGGGTTATTTTGCGTCGTCAGCCAAATGCCTCGACATCAGCCAGCCGGCGCCAACCATTGCTACGCCCAGCACCATAAAGGTCCAGTTGTCCATGGTGTTCAGCGACAGGAAGTTGGCCGCCGACCCCACACCGACGATGAGCCCATAGACGCTAAGGACGATGTACAGCAGGCCGAAGCCCATGAGGAAATTCCGGGCACCCATAGCGTTCCGGGACATGGTCCAGCCTGCGGCTCCAATGGCGAGCTGAACGATGTTCAGCAACATCGACACCTGGAACAGGCCCAGGAACAGGGCTGTGGAACCAGGTCCGAGGAACGCCAACGAGCTGTATTGCGTCGTGATGCCCGGGATGAACCCCAGGATGCCCACGACAACAAGGACAATACCTACACCCATGCCGACATTCTGAACATCTGTTCGTCCGAAGTGAATGCCATGTGCATGTGGAGATGCGGTAGTCATTTTTTTGCCTCCAACCACTGATTGCGGACACTCCCATTTTACGGCGGACGTCCGAAAAAAGCTCCGGCGGGGAGTGGCCCTGAATTCCGGACTGGTAGTCCCGGAAAAGGGCGGGATGCCGGCGAAATCCCCTGGTTGAGCCTGTCGGAACGGGCAGGAACCGCCGTACGTGGCACCATGGAACACGATGAAACTGCGCGCTGATCAGACCGGAGACCGTGGACTTCCGATGCCCTTGTGGCTGCAGGGGGCCCTCGAATCCGCGCAGGCCGCCGTCATCTCCGCCCTGATTGTGGCCGCCCCGATCATCGCGGTATGGGCCACGGCCGGCTTCCGGAACAGCGGCGCCGACGTCCTCGCCCGCCTCGCCGGCCAGGCCTGGCTGCTGATCCACGGCGTTCCGCTACTGTTGGACACCGCCGTCGCCGGCTCCGCGTCCCAGCGTGAGCCGGGCACACTCTCGTTGATTCCACTCGGCCTGAGCCTCATCCCGTTCCTGCTCGCATGGCGCGCCGGCCGCCGGCTGGCCCGCGCGTCCTACACTGACCAGCTCTGGCAGGCACTGCTCGGCTCCTGGCTCGTATACGCCGGATTCGGCCTGAGTACGGGTTTCATCTGCCGCACGGACGACGTCGGCATCGGCCTCTGGTCCGCCGCCCTCATCCCGCTGGTGCCCTTCGCGCTCGGCATGGTGATCGGCGCCCGCCGCGAGGCAGGGTCCTGGAGCCGTCTGATCGGCGTCGACGCCGTCGCGTGGCTCGCGCGCACCAGCCAGCACTCGCGCTGGGCCGGGTCCTACCTCGGCTCCGCGGTCAAGGCCGGCTTCGTGGCGCTGATGGCGAGCCTGGCTATGTCCGCCGTGCTGCTCGCCGCCACCCTTTTTGTGCACTGGAACCTGATCATCGCCGTCTATGAAGCGCTCGACGCCGGAGCGGCGGGAGGCGCCGTGCTCACCATCGTGCAGCTGGGCTTTTTGCCCAACCTCGCGGTGTTCGCGCTCGCCTGGACCTCCGGTTCGGGCTTCGCCCTGGGCATTGGCTCGCAGGCCGGGGCGCTCGGGACCGCCGTCGGGCCGCTGCCGTCCATTCCGGTGTTCGCGGCTGTGCCGGCGGGCTCGCTGGAGTACGGTTTCGCGGCACTGGTGGTGCCGGTGCTCGCGGGTACTCTGGCTGGCTGGTGGTTCCTGCGCGAAGGCGAAAACCACTTCGACGAATGGCTCTCGATCAAGGTCCGGGCCCGCTGGTTCACCGCCACGGTCTCCACCCTCGCCCTGGGTGTTATGGTCGGTGCCGTCGCCGGGCTGCTGGCCGCCGGGCTGGCCTGGCTCGCCCGCGGCTCCGCCGGCATCGGACGGCTCACCGACATCGGCCCGGACCCGCTCCGGACGGCACTGTTTGTCGCCGCCGAGGTGGGGATCGGCGTCGTGATCGGTTACACGGCCGGACCCTGGCTGGAACGCCGGCAGAAACTGCGCGAGGCGGACCTGGAGCCGGCGTCCTCGTGACGCGGCACGCTGCCTGGCGGACCTGCGCGATTAGCGGAACTGCGGCAGGGACTTTTCCAGCTGGGTCTGGCATTTAGCGGCGGCCTGCTGGGTGAGGGACTGGCGGCTGCACTCCTGGTAATCCCGGACCTGGTTGAAGAACAGCGCCGAGGTGAAGAGCAGCAGCACCTGCACGGCCACGACCACCAACCCGGAAATCGTCCCGAACAGCACGAACTTTGATTCCTTGAGTTTGGCGAACCGGACAAGCACCATGACGCCCAGCACAATGGCGATCACCGTCAGGAGCGCACTCAGCCACAGGTAGTTCAGGTCCAGCTGGTAGACGAAGAACGATCCCAGCACCGCCACGATGAAGCTGCGGAACAGCGTGTGGGTCTTGGCCTGCGAGGCCTTGGCCGCGTCGCTGAGCGGGTGCTGGGCTTGCGGCTGGCCGCCCGGGCTGCCGCCGGCGTCGTTCGGTGGATTCATGTTTTCCAGCCTACGCGAGCGGCCCCATAAGGTGGGACCATGCGCATCGTCGTCCTCGTCTCCGGTACCGGTTCCAACCTCCAGGCTGTCATCGACGCCGTGAAAGAGGGCAGGCTCGACGTCGAGATCGCCGCCGTTGGCGCGGACCGGCCGGGGACGTATGGGGTGGAGCGCTCCGCAGCCGCCGGAATCCCGACCTTCGTGGCGGACTTCATGGCCTACCCTGACCGGGCGGCGTGGAACACCGCACTGACCGAGGCCGTGGCCGCGTACCAGCCCGACGTGGTGGTTTCTTCCGGATTCATGCGGATCGTCAGCGCAGACTTCATCGCGGTCTTTGGCGGTAAATACCTCAACACGCATCCGGCGCTGTTACCGGCCTTCCCCGGCGCCCACGGGGTGCGCGACGCCCTGGCCTACGGCGTGAAGGTCACCGGCTGCACAGTGCACTGGGCCGACGCCGGAGTGGACACGGGCCCCATCATCGAGCAGGAGGCCGTGTCAATCGGGGCCGGTGAGAACGAGGAATCGCTGCACGAACGTATCAAAGTGGTGGAGCGCCGGCTGCTGGTGTCCACGCTGGCTTCGCTCGCCGCCGGGCAGCACACACCCGAGTAGCCCGAAACACCCCGTTGAGCTATCACTTATGGTGCTTCCCAGAGGCTCAGAAGCACCAAAAGTGATAGCGCATCCGCCGGGGAGGAGGTGGGGCGGGGAGGGGCGCAGCGCGCTACTCGAGGCGGCGCTGCTTGGTTTCGGGGGAGAAAAACACCATCCACAGCACTGAGATCAGCACGAGGCCGCCGGCGAGGGCGAACGAGGTCGCCAGCCCCAGAGCTGGCCACAGGATTGCGGCAAAGATGAGCGGTCCGAAGCCGGCACCGAGCCGGGAAAACGTCGACGCCCAGCCGAAGCCCGAGCCGCGCAGCTCGGTCGGGTAGAGCTCGGAGACATAGGCGTAGAGCACGGGGATGGCCACCTGCACCACGAAGCCGAAGGCCAGCAGCCAGAACACGGCCGCGGTGGGGATGTCCACCACGATCGCCACGACCACCAGGGTCAGCGCGGACAGCGGGCCGGTGACAGCCAGGATCCACTTCCGGCCCACCCGCTCCACCAGCAGCGCGGCCACCACCACACCGAGGAGCCCGACGGCGGCCATCGAGGCGGTGGTGAGGAAAGCCTTGTACTCCTCGAAACCCGCGCCGATCAGGATCCGCGGCATCCAGGTCAGGGACAGGTAGTAGACCAGCAGGATGCTGAAGAAGAGGGACCAGGCCGCCGTCGTGATCTTCCAGCTGAACTGCCACAGGGCGCGGAGCTGGGTCCAGGCGCTGCCGGCGGAGAGCCGGGGAGCGTCCTGCGGCTGGGGCAGGCTGTAGACCCGTGGTTCGGCGCCGGTGGCCTGGACCAGGTCATCGATCACCCGGGCGGCTTCCTCGTGGCGGCCCTTGCGGATCAGGAAGAGCGGGGATTCGGGGACGCTGCGGCGGACCCAGAACACTAACAGTGCGGGGAGCACCATCACCAGCATGGTCAGGCGCCAGTCCCCGTAGAGTGCGATGAGTCCGGCGGAGACGAAGCCGCACAGCGCCGCGCCGATGGGCCACCAGCCGTCCATCGCGGTGAGGACCCTGCCGCGCTGCTTGCGGGGCGTGAACTCGCCCACCAGCGCATAGTCCACCGGGATGCAGCCGCCCAGGCCGACGCCGGCCATAAACCGGAAGGCGCAGAACCAGAGGAAATCAGGGGAGAAGGCACCCAGGACGGTGAAGACGGAGAATATCAGCAGGGTCGCGGTGAACGCCTTCTTGCGCCCGATCGTGTCTGCGATGGTGCCCCAGATGAAGGCGCCGAGGGCCATGCCGATCAGGTTCGAGGCGCCGATCCACGCGGCCTCGCCCGGGGTCAGGGACCAGTGCCTGGACAGCAGCGGAATGAGGATGCCGTTGAGCGTCACGTCCCAGGCGTCGAACATAAAGCCCAGGCCGCCGATCAGGAAGATCCTGCCCTGCACCCTCCAGCGCCAGGGCAGTTCCTGGACCACCTGTTCGCCGCTGGGCACAGTGGTGTACGTATTCATTTTCGCCTCCTGGGAAAACTCTACGTGGCGCAGCCCGCCGGCGCGCTGCGCTTCACACGCCGGCGCGCTGGAAGGCCCGGCGCCGTGACGCGATAAACTGACCCCATCCCCACCACCCGCGGCCGCGCCGCGATATAAGACGGAGACCTTTGTGAGCTTTACGCAGCCTGACGGTATGTCCATCGACCGTGTACTAATCGACCGCGTCCCCATCCGCCGGGCCCTGATTTCGGTCTACGACAAGACCGGTCTGGAGGAGCTCGCGAGGGGCCTGCACAACGCCGGGGTCACGATCATCTCCACCGGTTCCACCGCCAAGAAAATCGCTGCAGCCGGCATCCCGGTGCAGGAAGTCGAAGACGTCACCGGCTCCCCGGAGATGCTGGACGGCCGCGTCAAGACCCTCCACCCGCGCGTCCACGGCGGCATCCTCGCCGACCGCCGCGTCCCGGCCCACATGCAGACCCTGACGGACATGGACATCGAGCCGTTCGACCTCGTCGTCGTGAACCTCTACCCCTTCGTGGAGACGGTCAAGTCCGGCGCCGCGCAGGACGACGTCGTCGAGCAGATCGACATCGGCGGCCCCGCGATGGTGCGCTCTGCCGCGAAAAACCACGCCGCCGTCGCCATTGTGGTGGACCCGTCCTCCTATCACGACGTCGTTGCTGCCGCCGCGGCCGGCGGGTTTGACCTGAAAACCCGGCGCAGGCTCGCCGCCAGGGCTTTCGCGCATACCGCCAGCTACGACAACGCCGTGGCCACCTGGACCGCGGGCCAGTTCCTCGACGAGGACGGCGACGGCGTGATCGACTGGCCCGCCTACGCCGGCCTGGCCCTGGAACGCTCCGAGGTGCTCCGCTACGGCGAAAACCCGCACCAGCAGGCCGCCCTGTACGTGGACAAGGCCGCCCCGGCCGGCATCGCCCAGGCCGACCAGCTGCACGGCAAGGCCATGAGCTACAACAACTTCGTCGACGCCGACGCCGCCCTCCGCGCGGCCTTCGACTTCGCCGGGCCGGCCGTCGCGATCATCAAACACGCCAACCCCTGCGGCGTGGCCGTGGGCTCCGCCTCGGCCGCGGACCCGATCGCCGACGCCCATTCCAAGGCCCACGCGTGCGATCCGGTCTCTGCATTCGGCGGCGTGATCGCGGCCAACCGCACGGTCACCGCCGGGATGGCCCGGACCGTAGCGGGCATCTTCACCGAGGTGGTCATCGCCCCGGGCTTCGAGGACGAGGCGGTGGAGATCCTGTCGAAGAAGAAGAATGTCCGCCTGCTGGCCCTGCCCGAGGGCTACGGCCGCTACCCGTCGGAGGTCCGCCAGGTTTCCGGTGGTGTGCTGGTGCAGGAATCGGACAAGGTGGACGCCGAGGGCGACAACCCCGCCAACTGGACCCTCGCCGCGGGTGCTGCCGCCGACGCGGCCACCCTGGCAGACCTCGCCTTCGCCTGGACCGCGTGCCGGGCCGCGAAGTCCAACGCCATCCTGCTGGCCGCCGACGGTGCCGCCGTCGGCATCGGCATGGGCCAGGTCAACCGGCTCGATTCGTGCAAGCTCGCCGTCGAACGCGCCAACACGCTGGGCGTCACCGTGACGTCCGGCGTCGATGCCCCCGGCGGTGCTTCCGGTGCTTCCGGTGCTTCCGGCTCCGATGCGGGCAAGGCGCCCGGGCGCGACGCACCGGAGCGTGCCCGCGGTGCTGTGGCGGCGTCGGACGCGTTCTTCCCGTTCGCCGACGGGCTGCAGATCCTGATCGACGCCGGCGTCCGCGCCGTGGTGCAGCCGGGCGGCTCGGTCCGGGACGAGGAAGTCATCGCCGCGGCCAACGCCGCGGGCATCACGATGTACTTCACCGGCGCCCGCCACTTCTTCCACTAGGCCGAGCGTAGGCATTGGGGAGCCAGATGACGACGCCGGCGGCGGCACTGACAGGGCTGCGGGTCCACCGCGTGCGCGTTCCGCTGGTGGGGCACTTCACCACCGCAGTCCGCAGCGCCACCGAACTGGAAACGGTGCTCGTGGAGGCCATCGATTCCGAGGGCCGGAGCGGTTGGGGCGAGGCGCCGATCAGCCGGGTCACCCGGCTCAGCACGGAGCAGGCGGTGGCCAGTATCGAGGGGCCGCTGGCTGCCCTGGTGCTGGGCAGGAGCTCGAGGAGGGCCGGCATCACGACGGCGGGGATCACGACGGCGGGCACCGCGACGGCGGGGGGCCTGCCGGCGGGCGGTCAGCCGGAGGAACTCGACGGTGTCCTGGCCAGGCTGGAGCAAAGCAGTGAGCCTGCAGCAGCGCGGATGGCGGTGGACTGTGCCCTGCATGATCTGGCCGCCCAGCAGCTTGGGCTGACGCTGGCGGCATACCTTGCCGGGCCGGGCAACGCCCTGCAGGCAACCGGCGACGGCGCCCGCGGGGTCGTCCGCGGTGCTGCCGGCATCCCCGTGACCGTCGAAACCGACATGACGCTCTCGGTGGCACCGCCGGCGGAGCTTGCCGCCAAGGCCGCCGCGCACGCGGCCGCCGGCTTCCGTTGCCTCAAGGTGAAACTGGACGGGAAGATGGACGTGCTCGCCTCGATGCGGGCGGTCCGGGAGGCCGCAGGACCGGATATGGTGCTCCGTGTCGATGCGAACCAGGCGTTCGACGCCGGCACGGCCATCCGGCTGATCCGGAAACTCGAGGACGCCGGGTTGGGCATCGAATTCGCGGAACAGCCAGTGCCGGCTGGCGACTGGGCCGGCCTGGCCGCGGTTAGCGCCGCCGTCGACACCCCCATCATGGCCGACGAAAGCCTGTGGACCCTGGCTGACCTGGACCGGCTGCTGGCACGCCGGGCCGCGGCCATGGTGAACATCAAATTGGCCAAAGCCGGCGGGCTGTTTCACGCCCGCCGGCTGCTGGGGCGCGCCCGGGCCGAGGGTCTGGGCGTGGTGATCGGCTGCATGCTGGAAAGCCCGGTGGGGATCGCTGCGGCTGCCTCGCTGGCCGCGCTGATTCCCTCGCCGACGGACCGGTCCACGGCGCAGTCCACGGCGCAGTCCACGGCGCAGGATCTCGACGGCGGGCTCTGGCTCGCCGCGTCCCCGGTGGCCGGGGGTGCGTCCTATGAGGGGCGGACCATCAGGCTGGCCACGGCGCCGGGTTTGGGGATCAGCGGGCTGAGCTGAGGTCCGCGGGCCCCGGGGCCGCGGCGTTCCCGGCCGCAGCATTCACACCGTGCAACTCCCAGACCAGCCGCGAAATTGACTGGATCCCCGGCAACGCGTCCTGCTCCGCGTAGCCGCGGGTGCAGACCGCCAGGACATAGCCCGCACCGAACCGGCCGCCGCTGAGCCGGCCTTCACTGAGTCGTCCTTCACTGAGCCGGCCGCCGCGCGGGCTGCCGGCGCGAGGGGCGACGAATGCGACGTCGTGGTGGATGCCGGTGACCCAGCCCGATTTACTGCCCCACACAACGTCGGCTTCCGCGGTGTCCAGTTCGGCGCCGAGGTCGCCGAATTCCTGCGCCACCAGCCACTCGATCATCAGGGCAGTCAGTTCCGGGCCGGCCACGGCTCCGTTCACGATCGCGCGGACCATGGCGGTCAGGTCGCGGGGCGTGACCTGGTGGGACCGCCCGGCCCGGAGCGCCGGGATGTCGCCGATCAGCCGGTCCATCCGGGCCGAGGACGTTCCGCAGGCTGCGAGGGCCGCATTGACGGCCGGCAACCCGACCAGCTGCACGGCCAGATTGGTGGCCTCGTTGGAGGACACCGTGATCATGCGGCGCAGCACTGCGTGCAGGGGCATCGCGGATCCGGGGGCGGGCATGCCGGCGTCGCGCTCGTCGGGGTCAAAGGTGAAAGTTTCCCCGCCGCCGACGCCGGAGGCGAAGGTATGCGCTGCGGTGACGGGCTGCTCCAGGTCCAGTGCGCCGCGCTCCACCGCCCGGATCACCGCCACCAGGACCCCGAGTTTGATGGTGCTCGCGGAATAGAACGGCACGTCCGCGGCCCGTTGCGCCAGCACCCTGCCGTCCATCGCGGTCAGGCAATAGGCGATGACGGGGACGCCGTCGCTGTAATCGGAGATGACGGGCACGGCGGGCTCCTAGCTGACGGCTGCGTAGACGGTCCGGGAGACGGCCAGGCGGAGACCGCCGACGTCGGAGTATTCGCGGCGGGGGTGGACGCGGTTGCTCAGCAGGGCGATGCTGATGCCGGCCCCGCGGTCTACCAGCAGCGAGGTCCCGGTAAAGCCGTTGTGCCCCCGGGCGTCGGAGGATCCCATCCAGGCCGTCTGGCCGATCCGCAGGCCCAGCCCGTGGCCGTATTCGGCGCCGGAGCTAGGCAGCGAATCACCCAGCAGGGCCGGGAGCTGGTCCGTCCACATGGCCTCGGCCAGCCCGGGCGAAAGGATGCCGGCCAGTCCGGCCCGCAGGGATTCGCCGAAGTCCAGCAATGCCGGGGCGGTGCCGAACAGCCCCGCGTTGCCGGCGGCGCCGCCGAGGGACCAGGCTGCTTCGTCGTGCACGGTGCCGCAGACCATTCCGCGGCCGTGTTCGGGCTGATGCTCGGTGGCGGCGCAGCGGGCCGCGCCAGGGAAAAATATCAGGCCTGATTCACCGGCCAGCTTGGCGAGGACATGCGCCCTGACGAGTTCTGGCCAGGACTGTCCGGTGGCGTGCTCGGCCAGGGCCATGATGGTGTTGAAGCCGGTGCAGGAGTATTCGAAGCGGGTGGCCGGGGCGTAGGCCAGCTCGGTGGACAGGAGGTCCGCGAGCAGGGTCTCCCGGTCAAACGGCAGGCCGGCAGCCAGGGGCACGCGCCAGCCCGGCCAGATGGCGGGCAGGCCCGAGGTGTGGGTGAGCAAGTGCCGGAGCGTGACGGTTTCCTTGCCGCCGGCCTTGGTGACGGCGTTGCCGCCCTCCTTACCGCCCGCGTTGGTGACGGCGTTGCCGCCGGCCTCACCTCCGACGTCGGGCGCCCAGCCCGGCAGTAAATCAGCCACCGGTTCATCGAGTTGCAGCACGCCGCCGTCGACCAGGGCGAGGGCGGTGACTGCGGTGACAGTCTTGGTGACCGAGGCCAGATCGTAGAACGTGCCGGCGTCGGCCGGGGTGCGCTGCCCGGCCGGAAGTTCGACGCCGCCAGCGCCGAACCGCACCGCGTCGCCAACCGTGATGACCGGCAGGCGCTCGCCGTCCACGGCGACGGCACAGACCGCCGACGGCGTGATTCCGGACTCCACCGCGGACCCGAGCAGGCGCGTGAGCTCGGCGTCGAGCTGGTCCAGGGTGGTGCCCATCAGTCGAGCACCAGGCTGGGCTGGCCGTGACCGGGACCGCTGTGACCGGGCCCGCCGCGGCCGGGACCGCCGCCGGACGGCGCGTTCAGGGTGGCCGGCACGCCGAGCGGGATGCTGTGGGCCGCCGGTCCGTGGCCGAAGCCGAGCTCCCAGACCAGCGGGATTCCCAGCGGTGCCAGCAGCTCCACGCACAGTTCCCTGATCTTGGCGGGCTCGCCGCAGTCCTGCCAGGAACCCAGGGCCAGCCCGGCCAGTCCGTCGAACCAGCCGGCCCGCAGGAGGGAATGGAGCATCCCGTCAATCTTGTAGGGTGCCTCGGTGACGTCCTCGAGCAGGCCGATCCGGCCGGCGTTGGACAGCGGCGGCCGGCTCCGGGCAGCCAGGGTCATCGCCAGCAGGCTCAGGTTCCCGCCGGTCAGGATGCCGTGCGCGGTTCCCGGGACGAGGGTCTCGGCCGAGTCCGCCGTGTAGCTGCGGCCGGAGAACGGTTCAAAGACCGCCCGCCGCAGGCTGGCGGTCGCGGCCGGGTCATCCAGGAGCGCACTGGTGGCGAGCATCGGCGTGAACCAGGTGGACATGTCCAGCCGTTCGGCCCAGAATTCGTGGATCCCGGTGACGTCCGAGGAGCCGAACAGCGGCTTCGGTGCGGCGGCGCGCAGCTTGTCGACGTCGAGCAGGTCCAGCAGGCGCACGGCGCCGTAGCCGCCGCGGACGACGAACACCGCGGCGAGCGTGGGATCGCACCAGGCGTTCTGCAGGTCGGCGGCGCGCCGGGCGTCCTCGCCGGCGAGGTATACGGCGCGCGGATGCGTGGCCCGGAGGTTTTCCCCCGGCACCGGAACGAGCCCCCAGGACTCCAGCAGCGCGATGGACCGGCCCAGCAGTTCGGGCACGGGCGGGCCGGAGCTCGCCACAAGGCCCACCCGGTCCCCGGGCTTGAGTGGGGCCAGCGCTGAGCGGGACATGTCCAGCGGATGCCGGGCCGTCATGCGCCTGCGCCGATCGCGACGGGCGCATCGTCCTCGACGACGTTGTTCGTGGGCACCACGCTGAGCAGCTTCCGGGTGTAGAGGTGCTGCGGGTTGAGCAGCACCTCTTCCACCGGCCCCTCCTCGACGATCCGGCCCTCGAACATCACCACCACGCGGTCGGCGATGTTCCACGCCAGGCCAAGGTCATGGGTGATCACCAGGGCGCCCAGGCCCAGTTCGCAGCGCAACCGGAGCAGCAGGGCCAGGATTTCGGCCCGGACCGAAGCGTCCAGGCTGGCCACCGGTTCGTCGGCCACCAGGAATTCCGGCTCCAGGGCCAGCGCCCCGGCAATAACAACGCGCTGGCGCTGGCCGCCGGAGAGCTCCTGCGGGATGGCCGCCAGGAAGCGCTCCGGCGGGTTCAGTTCCGCCTTCCGCAGCGCCGCCGTGACGATGTCCCGCTCGTTGCCCGGCAGCTTGTGCAGCCGCGGGCCCTCGGCGACAGCCTCGTAGACCGAGTGTTTCGGGTTCAGGGCCGCGGACGGATCCTGCAGCACAAACTGGACGCTGCGGCGGTAGTCCTTGAGGGCCTTCCGCTGCCGGGACAGGGCCTTGCCCTCGAAGAGCACCTCGCCCGACGTGGGGCGCTGCAGGGCCAGCATGGCCCGGGCCAGCGTGGTTTTGCCGGAGCCTGACTGGCCGACGAGGGCCACGATCTCACCCCGCCCGCACACCAGGTTCACCGAGTCGACGGCCTTGACGTTGCCGCCGCGGCCGGCGAAGGTCACGGACAGGTTCCTGGCCTCGAGCACCACATCGTCCGGATCCGGGGCGTTGAAGGCGCCTGCCTTTTCGGCCGGTGTGGCCGCTGGGGCATCCGGTGCCGTGTAGGCGGGCAGCCGCAGCCGTGACGCCGGGTCCCCGATCAGGGGGAAGGCGGAGGCCAGTGCCTTCGTGTGCGGGTGCTTCGGGTTGCGCATGACCTCGGCGGAGGGTCCGTCCTCCACGATCTTGCCCTGCTGCATCACGACGATCCGTTCGCAGGTGGCGGCCAGCACGGAGAGGTCGTGGCTGATCATGATGAGCGACAGCCCGCGGGAGGCCACCAGTGCGGTCAGCACGTTGAGGACCTGCGCCTGCACAATGACGTCCAGGGCCGTGGTCGGCTCATCGGCGATGATCAGTTCCGGGTCGCAGGCCAGGGCCATCGCGATCATCACGCGCTGCTTCTGCCCGCCGGAGAGTTCGTGCGGGTAGGAGCCGCCCTTGGCCGGGGAGAGGTCCACCAGGTCCAGCAGTTCGGCAACCCGGGCGTCCCGGGCGGCGTCGTCCCGGTAGGGGAGCGACTTCGCATGGATCCGCAACGCCTCGGTGATCTGCTCGCGGACCTTCCGCACCGGGTTGAGCGAATGCATGGCGCCCTGGAATACGATCGATGCCTCGGTCCAGCGGACCGTGCGCAGGCGCCCCCAGCTGAGGTCCTGGACGCTCTCCCCGCCGAGCAGGATGCTGCCTTCGATCCTCGCATTGGAGGGCAGCAGGCGGAGCACGGACATTGCCAGGGTGGATTTCCCGCAGCCGGACTCGCCGGCCAGGCCGAGCGTTGAGCCGGGTTCGACGACCAGATTGACGCCGTCGACCGCGGTCAGCGTGCCGGGGCCGTCCTCGCCCTGCGTCGCGTAGGTGACGCGGAGGTCCTTGAATTCAAGACGCGGCATTAGCGGCCTCTCAGGGTGGGATTGATGACTGATTCGAAGGCACGGCCCACCAGCGTGAAGCACAGCACAACGAGAACGATCGCGATGCCGGGGCTCAGCACGAACCACCAGTACCCGCCGGTCGCGGCGCCGGTGTCGAGGGCGGTCTTGAGCATGGAGCCCCAGGAGATCTGCCCGGGGTCTCCCATGCCGAGGAAGGACAGTGTCGATTCGGCGATGATCGCGGAGCCGACCGTGAGCGTGGTGTTGGCCAGGACCAGCGGCATGACGGCGGGCAGCACGTGTTTGCCGATGATGTGCGCGTCGGAGGCGCCGAGCGCCCAGCTGCGCTCGATGTAGGCGCGGGATTCCACGCTGAGGGTCTGGGCGCGGACCAGGCGTGCCGTGCCGGCCCAGGAGGTGATGCCGATGG
Organism: Pseudarthrobacter sp. HLT1-7; assembly: GCF_059383435.1. Classification (NCBI taxonomy): domain Bacteria; kingdom Bacillati; phylum Actinomycetota; class Actinomycetes; order Micrococcales; family Micrococcaceae; genus Pseudarthrobacter; species Pseudarthrobacter sp. HLT1-7. Next base: position 26,471 of record NZ_JBWZCH010000005.1, read on the forward strand.
CGATCACAATCGTGGCGACGCCGGGGCCGATCACCGAGGACAGCACGATTGCCAGCACCAGGCTGGGCACCACGAGGAAGAAGTCGATGATGCGCATCAGCACACCCTGCGTGACGCCGGTGAAGTGTCCGGCGGCCATGCCCACCACGGTGCCGATCACCATGGACACGGCGGTGGCGGCGAAGCCGACCAGCAGCGAGATCCGGGCGCCCCAGACGAGCATCGCCAGCACGGAGCGCCCGGCGGGGTCGGTGCCCAGCGGGTTGGCCCAGGTGGGGGCCTCGTTCTGGGCGGAGGTGATCCGGGTGACGTTGAGCGTGTCCTCCGGCGCCAGCACAGGGGCCAGGAACGCCAGGAGGATGACGGCGGCGAGCAGGATCAGCCCGGTCAGCCCGGCCCGGTTGGCGGCAAATTCGGCCCAGACCTCGCCGGCGCGCTGGATCCGGCGGGCAGTGGCCACGCTGCGCCTGCCGGCGCCGGTACGCTGGCCGGCGCCGGACGACGGCGGCTGGTCCGGCGTCGTCCGCGCGGAAGGACTCATGACGCACGCAGCCGGGGGTCGAGGATGCGGTAGACGATGTCGGCGAAGAAATTCATGATGATCACAATCGAGGAGAAGACAACGAAGGTTCCCTGCAGCAGCGGGAAGTCCGGCGCGGACAGGGCCTGGAAGGTCAGGTAGCCCAGGCCCGGCCAGGAGAAGACGGTCTCCACAGTCACGGCTCCGCCCACCAGTCCGCCGAGGGTCAGGAAGATCAGCGTCACGGTGGGCAGCAGGGCATTGGGGACGGCATGTTTGCGGCGCACCTCGTCCTCGCGCAGGCCCTTGGCGCGGGCGGTGACGAGGTAGTCGGCGCTCATCTCCTCCAGCAGGGAGGCACGCATCACCATGAGGTACTGGGCGTAGACGACGGCGACCATGGTCAGGACGGGCAGGACCAGGTGCCGCGCAACATCCCAGACATAGCCGAAGCCGGTGGGCGGCACGCCCGCCGTCACCATGCCGCCGGTGGGGAACCAGTGCAGGCCGCCGGCGAAGACCAACAACATCAGCAGGCCCAGCCAGAAGGTGGGCACGGACCAGAAAATCAGCGCAAGCCCGGTCTGGGTCTTGTCAAAGGTGCTGCCGCGCCGCCACGCCGCCCGCTGCCCCAGCCAGAGGCCCAGGACGACGGACAGTGCGGCGGCGGTGCCGGTGAGCAGGAGGGTGGGGCCGATCCGGTCCAGGATCAGCTCCATCACAGGCCGGTTGTAGGTGTAGGAATCGCCCAGTTTGCCCTGGAACAGGTCCGTCAGATAGCGCCAGAACTGCGCCGGGAGCGGCTGGTCCAGGCCGTACTGCCGGCGCAGGATGTCCATCTGTTCCGGCGTGACCTGCCGGCCGTCCGCAAGTGAACGGACGGGGTCGCCCGGCAGGATACGGAAGGCGAAGAAGCCGAGGACCACCACCATCACGAGGGACACCGCCGCGCCGCCGGCTTTGGCGCCGGCGTAGCGCAGCCAGGAACCCCCGCGGCGGGGTTCGTCCGTGTCCTTCTGCGGTGCCCGGCCCGTGACGGGGTCACTGAGCGTTGAATCCATTGTTACTCGCGGTCTCCTGCGGTGGCGCTGCGGCGGCGGTACAGCAGATAGCCGCCGGCCGCCACGGCCAGGACGACGACGGGAACGATCACCAGGGCGGGGTTGAAACCGGCGGAGGCTTCCGCCGTCGTGCTGGTCTTCAGGCCGACAGGGGTGGCACTGTAGTAGCCCCAGGGTCCGTTCTGGCCGGTGATGACGCCGCCCTTGCTGGGCTGGGTGACGAACGGTTCGAATTTGTCTGAGCGGTAGGCCTCGAGCGTGTTGGCGTAGTACATCACGTTGTTGACGGCGGCGTTGTAGATCATTTCCTGGGACTTCTTGACCAGTCCGCTGCGCTTGTTCTGGTCCAGTTCCTCGTGCTGCTTCTTGAACAGGGCGTCGAACTCGGGGGAGCAGTAGTTGTTCTCCGACGTGGCGCCGGTGCCGTCAGCGTTGGGGCGGGAGGCACAGGTGTTGATGGAGAGCTGGAAGTCCGGGTCCGGTCCCATGCCCCAGCCGGTGAAGTAGAGGTCGTAGTTGCCCACCGTGGAATCATCGTTGACCTGGGCGGAGGACTTCATCACTGTGGCGACTTCGACGCCGATTTCCTTCAGCCACGGCTTGACGTAATCGGCCATCTGCTGGTGGGCAGGGTCGGTGTTGCGGCCCATCAGGCGCAGCTTGAGCGGGTTGCCGGCCTTATCCAGGCGGATGCCGTCGGCGCCCTTGGTGTAGCCGGCCTTGTCGAGCAGCTCGTTGGCGGCCTTCGGGTTGTACTTGAGCGGAAGGTCCGTGGTGTCCCAGTTGTACTGCGGGTACGCGGCCGGAACCTCGCCGGTTGCTTCCTGGCCGAGGCCCTGGAGCACCTTTTCCAGGAGGGTCTTGTTGTCCACCGCCATCACGATCGCGCGGCGCAGCTCGACGTCGTGCAGGGCCGTGCTGCCGTCACCGATCGGGGTGTTGTCCGGGGTCTGGGTGCCCGGGTTGATGCCGATGGCCTGGTAGCGGCGGCCGGTGCCGGCGTTGGTGGTGATGCCGGGCTGGTTCTGCAGCGCCTTGTACTGGGCCGGTGTCAGGCCGCTGATGAGGTCCACTTCGCCGGTTTTGAGGGCCTGGACGGCGGCGTCGCTGTTCTTGTAGGGCGCGTACGTAATGGCGTCCACCTTGGCCTTGCCCTGCCAGTAGTAGGGGTTGGACTTCATCGTGACGCCGGCGGCCTTGTCGTAGCTGGTGACCGTGAAGGGGCCGGATCCCACCGTGGCCTTGTCGTTGGTGAACGTGGCCGGGTTCTCCACCTTGGACCAGACGTGTTCGGGCATGATGGGCAGCTGGGTGCCCGGGTTCGGTGCCTGCGGTGCCTTGAGCGTGATGACCAGGGTCTCGTCGTCCCTGGCTTCCACCGAGGAGACGGAGGACAGCAGCGAACCGTTGGCCTGCTTGAGCTGATCGTTCGTCTGGATGGCTTTGAACGTCCAGGCGCCGTCCTTGGCGGTGATCGGCTGGCCGTCGGACCATTTGCGGTCCTTGGGCAGATGGAAGGTCCAGACCTTGCCGTCGGTGGAGGTTTCCCAGGTGTCCGCCATGTTAGGGACGTCCTCGTTGTTCTTGGGCCCGTAGGCCACCAGGGACTGGTATTGCAGGGCGAGGATGCCGGTGCTGCTGGCGAGGATCGCCTTGAACGGGTTCAGCGAGTCGATGTCCCCGGTCAGGGCGAGCTTGAGGGTGGTGCCGCCCGCGGTGGAGCCGGTGGCCGTTGCCGGTACGGCCATCACGGCCGGGGCCAGTACGACGACGGCGGCAGCTACGAGCGCGGGCAGGCGCACCCCGGACGGTTTCTTCCGCTGCCGCGGTGGTGTTGTCGCTGTGGCGGTCCGAGTCGGTGACATCGCGTTCCCCTTTTGGTTCTGTGATCCGTTTGGTGCTGTGACCAGTGCATCTGATGGCAGCTGGCGCCTGCCGCCGTGGTGCGTGGGACGGCTTCGAGGTATCCGGGAGATCTGTCGCGGATGCAGCCAGCGTGTAAATGAATTACCGCATTGTAAAACGTGATGCAATTCACTTACGCTCACCCTATAGCCGTGATGGGCAGAAAACCACTCAAGGAGATCCAACCGTGACTATTGATTCGCCGACCACCACTGCATCGACTCGCGAGGGGGCCAGCGCGCCGGCCTTTGATGCGGCCGCGCTGTGCGCACGGCTGATCCGTTTCGATACGACCAACCACGGCGAAGGCAGAAGCGCCGGCGAACGCGAGTGCGCGGAATTCATCGCCGCCCGGCTTGAGGCCGCGGGCTACAGCCCCGCCCTGCTGGGACCGTCGGCGGAACGCTGTTCGGTGGTGGTCCGGGTGGAAGGCCGGGACCGGAAACTGCCGGGCCTTTTGGTCCATGCCCACCTCGACGTCGTCCCGGCCGAACCGGAGCAGTGGAGCCGTGACCCGTTTTCCGGCGTGATCGAGGACGGCTACATCCACGGCCGGGGCGCCGCGGACATGAAGGACATGGTGGCCATGACCCTGGCCACGCTGCTGCAGTGGGCTGTGGCGGGCACACAGCCGCAGCGCGACGTCGTCGTGGCCTTCGTCGCGGATGAGGAGGACAAAGGCGAGCACGGCGCACTCTGGCTCGTAGCCGAACATCCTGAACTGTTCGGGGGGATCGGGGCGGCCATCGGCGAATCCGGCGGGCACGCTACGGAACTGACCGCGGCCGACGGCGCGCCGGTGCGGCTGTACCCGGTTGCGGTGGCGGAGCGCGGAACCCTGCACCTGCGGGTCCGTGCCGAAGGGAACTCCGGCCACGGCTCCCGGCCCGTGCCGGAAAACGCCGTCAAGACCCTGATTTCCGCGCTCGACCGGGTGGGAAACCATGACTGGCCGCTCACGCTGACCCCCGCGGTGCGGTCCTACATTGAGCAGACCACCAGGGCACTGGGCCACGATGCCGATCTTGAAACAGAGTCCGGGGTGAACGCGGCGATCGACGCGATGGGCGAGGCCGGGACGGTGGCGGGGGTGACCATCCGGTGCTCGTCGACCCCCACCGTGCTCCGGGCCGGGTACAAGGTCAACGTGATTCCCGGCGTGGCCGAGGCGGACATCGACATCCGCTGCCTGCCGGGCACCGAGGACTCCACGATGGCGGCCATCGACGCGCTGCTGGGGCCGGGAATCTCCCGCGAGTTCCTCTCGCACCAAATGCCCACCCAGTCGGATGCGGATTCGCACTGGTTCGGGTCCATGCGGGACGCGCTGCTGCGGCATGACCCGGCCGCCGTTGTGGTGCCTTACTGCATGGGCGGCGGGACCGATGCCAAAGCCTTCGCCCCGCTCGGGATATCCTGCTTCGGGTTCTCGCCGCTGGGTGCCGACCCGCAGCGGCGCACCGTCCAGGGTGTGCATGGCGTGGACGAGCGTGTTCCGGTGGCCAGCGTCCGCAGCGGGCAACTGGTGCTGCAGGATTTCCTGGAAAACGTATGAGGGCCGGACTGGCCGGGGGCGACGCACGGCTGGACGCACGGCTCGACGCCCGGGTGGCGGACCGGCTGGCCGCGGAAACGGCGCCCGCGCTCGCCGTCGGCGTCTTTCGCGGCGGGACACTGACCGCGAAGGCGCTGCACGGCACCATCGAGTCGGAGAGCGGCAACGGCACGGGCGACGTCGGTGACGGCAGATTCGTCGGTGGCGGCAGAGGCAGCGCCGGCCGGACGCCGCGGGCGGACACCGCATTCAGGATCGCCTCCTGCACTAAGTCGTTCACGGCCGCCGCCGTCCTGATCCTGCGCGACCGGGGACTGCTGGACTTGGACAGCGGAGTGGCGGAGCACCTCCCGTACCTTCGCCTGCTCGGGCCGGGGGAGGACATGTCCAGCGGTCCGCTGACCCTGCGGATGCTGCTGACCATGTCCGGCGGACTGCCCGCCGACGACCCCTGGGCCGACCGGCTGGAAGCGATGTCCCACGTTGGGCTGCAGACGCTGCTCGGCGCCGGGGTGCGGCTGGTCCGGACACCCGGAACGGCCTACGAATACTCGAACCTGGGCTACGCCATGCTGGGCGCCGTGATCTCGGCGGTCTCGGGCCGGGAATACACCGACTTTGTCCGGGAGGAACTCCTGGCGCCGCTGGGGCTGCGGAGCACCGGATTCGACGCGGGTGTCCCGGCGGCCGGGGGAGTCGCGCGCGGGTATTGCCGGCGTGGCTCGGCGTGGGAGCTACAGCCGTTCAGCGCGCCCGGCGCGTTTTCGGCGATCGGCGGACTGTTCAGCACCCTGGCGGACCTCGGACGCTGGGCGGAGTGGCTCGCCGACGGCTTCACGGGCGGTGGCGAGGCGGCCGGGCAGCCCCTGACCCGGGCGGGCCGACGCGAAATGCAGCAGTTGCACCGGGTTGCCGGGCCGGAGACACTCGAACCCGCGGGGGCGGACGGTGGCGAGACCGGGCAACCTGCCGGGACCGGCGTCGGCGGGTACGGCTTCGGGCTGCGGATCCTGGAAGATCCCCGGCGGGGGCTGATCGTTGGCCATTCGGGCGGTTATCCAGGGTTCAGCTCGCATATGACCTGGCACCCGGCCAGCCGAACCGCCGTGATCGGGTTCGAGAACGCCAGCTATGCGAAGGTCGGCGCGCTGGTCCGCGGAGTGCTGGCCGACGCGCTTCAGGCGCCGTCCGGGACTGCGCCGGGGACACCGTCCTTGACTGCCTCGGGGACGGTGCCCGGGGCGTCGGCTCAGAATGTGCCGGGGACGGTGCCCGGGACGGCCGCGGGGGTGGTTCCGTGGCCCGAAGTCCTGGCCGCGCGCGCCGTCGTCGAACGCCTGGTGTTGTCCTGGCACGATGAGCCTGGCCGCTCCATTTTCGCCGAAAACGTGGAGCTGGACGAACCGCTGGCGGACCGCCGCCGCCGGCTCGAGGAAGCGCTCGCCGAAGCCGGTCCGCTTCAGCGAGTCCCCCGTGATGAGGGCTTCAGCGCGACGGCCGCTCGGCTCGAGTGGCTGATGCCGGGCACACGCGGCGCGCTTAAATGCGCGCTGTCCATGACGCCGGAAGCACACCCCAGGGTCCAGACGCTCTGCTTCGCGTTTGAGCCGTCCGCGGCCGCCCCAGAGCCGGGCGGTGCGGCGGCCAGTGCGGCGGCTCCCGCGTCGGCATAGAATGCCGGAAGCGCTGTCCGGCCGGCACAGAGGCAACCGGCCAGGCAAACGTCACCTCGGCCCCGCACCGGAGGGAACCTCTTCGTGAGTATCCAGTCCACCATCCATTCGCTCCTGCCCACGCTCGCGCCTGCCGCCAGGCGCGTGGCCGATGTCATCGTGGCCAATCCGGGCCTCGTGGTGAGCCATACGATTTCCGAACTCGCCGTCCTGTGCAGCACCTCGGAGCCCTCCGTGGTGCGGTTCTGCCGGGCCATCGGATTCAGCGGATACTCCCAGCTGCGCATGGCGATGGCCACAGAACTTGGCCGGGAGCACACCGCCGGCAGCACGGGACGGAACTTCGGCGAAGACATCCGGCCGGAGGATTCCCTTGCCGACGCCGTCGCTAAGGTCAGGTACACCGAGATGATGGGTATCCAGGAGACACTGGACGGGCTGGACCTGGGCGTCCTCGAGGCGGTCGCGGAGAAGATCAACGCCGCCCCGGGCACGCTCATCTACGGGGTGGGCGCCGGAGCCATCGTCGCGGACGATCTCCGCTACAAGCTCTTCCGGATCCGGCGGTCGGCGGTTTCCTTCCGCGACCAGCACGACGCGCTGATGGGGGCCGCACTGATGGGGCCGGACGATGTAGCCATTGCGTTTTCGCACAGCGGCCGGACCCGCGAAACCCTGGAGTTCCTCCGCCGGGCCAAGGCATCGGCGGCCACCACCGTAGCCGTCAGCAACGCCGCGGGCTCGCCGATCGTGCAGGAGGCGGACCTCAGCCTGTTCACCGTGGTGCGTGAGACGGCGTTCCGCTCGGGCGCGATGGTCTCCCGGATTGCGCAGCTCTCGGTGGTGGACTGCCTGTTCGTCAGCGTGGCACGCCTGAGCTACGAGTCCACGCTGGAAGCGCTCGAAACTACCCGCGAAGCGGTGCGGGGGCGGCCGGATCCGCGCAGGGATCCAGGTCCGCGGCGAGAATCAGCGCCACGGCACGCGCTGTAGCCCGGGAATAGCCGAAGCAGTTGACGGTGGGCAGCGGCGGGTCGACGGACCCGCTGAACCCGGTGTTGATATAGACCGCCCCGGGCATGGCCTGGGCGGCTTCGGCCGTTGCGAGCCCCGGACTGGCTTCGGCGAGGCTCCCCACCAGCACGACGACGGCACGCCCCGGTGCGTCGCCGGCCGGGGCTGCGGTTTGGTCGTTGGTGCAGTGCAGAGCTGACGCAGACAGCCGGGTCACAGTGACGAACTCCGCCAATGCCGCGGCAAAGAAGTCCGGGGTGCGGCCCGCGGCCTGATGGTGGCCGCGCCTGGCATCGACCAGCAACACCTCGCGGGTGTGTTCCGGCAGGGCAATTGGGTGGTCCGGCCCGGCAGACGTCGGATGGCTGAATGTACAGGCTTCGCCGGCGATCCTGACCCAGTCGGGAGCCGGTTGGGTGGGCAGGGATGACGCGGCAGCCGACGCCGTGCGGGTCCACCGGGCAAAGTCCGCCACCCGTCTGCCGGCGCTTGCGAGCACGCCCACGGGCAGGCTGCCGTCGTGCACGGCTGCCAGCAGGGCGCCGCGTACCTCGAGGTAGGCGGACTCGTCGAGGCGGGGGCTGCCGGCGCTGGTGCCGCTGGTGCCGCTGGTGCCGCCGTCGTCCCCGGTGCCGGCCGGACCGCCCGGATTTCCGCGGGTGCCGCCGTCGTCGTCGGTGCCGCCGGCGTCGATGACGCCGGGGCTGGCCGGACTTCCGGGATTTCCGAGGCAGAGCAGGTCCGCGCCGGCCAGCAGGGCCAGGACGGCGCCGCGGCCCGGCCCGGTTGTGGTCCGGATTGCCGCCATATCCAGCGCATCGGTGACCTGCAGCCCGTCGAATCCGAGGCCGCGCAGCAGCGAGCCCGCGGCCGGGTTGAGGGTTGCCGGAGCCGGGCCCCATGCGGGGATGACGAGGTGGGCGGTCATCACGGATTTCACGCCGGCGGCGATTGCATCCCGGAACGGCGGCAGGTGCTCCGCGGTGAGGTCTTCCATTGGGACTCCAAGGGTCGGCAGCTCCAGATGCGAGTCCGTCTCGGTGTCCCCATGGCCCGGAAAGTGCTTGGCGCAGGCCCCGACGCCGGCAGACTGGATTCCGGTGATCATGGCCGCGGCATGCCTGCCCGCCAGCCCGGCACTCGCGCCGAAGGACCGCACTCCGATCACGGGATTGAGGGGATTGGTGTTCACATCGGCAACCGGGGCCAGTGCCAGGTTGATCCCGGCGTTACGGCACATCTCGCCGATGGCGCGGCCGGCCGCTTCGGTGAGCTCGACGTCGTCGATCCTTCCGAGAATGGCGGCACCGGGAATCGATGAACCGCGGAGGGCTTCCAGCCGGGTGACATTGCCGCCCTCCTCGTCGCAGCCGATGACGGCGAGCGGGTTGGCTTCCCTGATCGAGGCCGAGAGCCGGGGCAGCTGGGCGGGATCATCGGGATCGATGTTCTGGCTGAAATAGGCGACGCCGGCGAGCCCCTGGCGCAGGGCCGCCTCAAGCCACTGTGGCACGGTGCGGCCGGAGAAGCCGGGCCAGATGACCGCGTTGACGAGGCGCTCGAGTTCGGCCCCGGCTGGCCATCGGTCGGCGCTGGCCAGGGTCTCGGAGGTGTGGATGTCGTCCCGGGTCGTCATGGACCCACCCTACTGACGGGATCGGGGGGACATGTCCATTCTTTGGGCCCAGAAATGGGCACAGTGGGACTATGTCCAGGCGTCGGGGCCAAGGGAGGGCATGTCCCGTGGTGGATTGGCGCGGCGTGAAAAAAAGGAGCAACGCGGGGTCACTTGCGGCCCATCCCACGGTGTGGAATGGGCCGCAAGTGACCCCGCGTTGCCTTAGCTGGTGGGGCAGGGGCTAGGCAGCGGCTGCCGAATTGTAGGTCTGCTGGATGACCGAACCCCAGTAGGGTCCGTACATCGAGGTGGAGTTGCTGCCGTAGCCGTAGCTGTTGACGGAATTCTGGTATCCCGTGGAACTGGAGCCGATGAACCACGGGCCGCCTGAGGATCCACCGGTCATGTTGCAGGGGATGCCCTGGGTCATGAAGGAGGAGTTGTTGGGGTCGTTCGTGGCGGTGCCGCTGCAGCTCTTGAGCGACTCACCGTTGAACGGGGCCCCCGCGGGGTAGCCGAACGCCTTGTAGCTCAGGCCGCGGGCGGCGTTGAACCGCACGCCGGAGGCACCCACCACGTCGGATAGGTTCTGGCCGTTGAGCGTTGACATGACGGCGAAGCCGGTGTCGTACGCCATGTTGCCGGCGGAGCTCCACTGGGTGGGGGCGTAGAGGCTCTTGGCCGTCCACTGGCCGTAGGGTGCGGCGCCGTTCAGGTAGGCCGGGACAAAGGTCCACTTGGTGGCGAAGGCGCCGGGGCCCTCATTGATGCAGTGGCCCGCCGTGGAGACGGTGCTCCTGTTGCCGGAGGAGATGGAGTTGCCAGAGCAGACATAGTTGGCGCCGCCCAGGGTAAAGAAGACCTTACCGATGTGCTTGACGGGGGATTCGCTCGCATTTGCCATTGGCTGGATCGGCTGGGCCTGCTTGGCCTGCAGTGACGGTGCCGCAGCCTCAACGGTGCTGGGTGCCCCAGCGTCTACCGCACGGCTCAAGGCCGCCTTGGAGTTGTTGTTGCGATTCATGGCTTTCTCTGCCAGGACATCGCCGGGGATGGCGTTCCGCATCCGCTCTTCGGTCCAGTAGCCTGCCGTGCCGGTCTCGACGACGCTATGGCTGGTGACACCCGAGGGGTCCGCCGGTGCATTGCCGGGCGCCGGGGCGGCCGTGGCTGCGCCCGCGGCGCTCAGCGCCAACAGCGCCGCTGCCGAGAGACTGAGGAGGGCGGTGGCCAGAGTCTTGGGTGTTCTCATGGTTGTCCTAACCGGTGGAAAGCGGGGGCGGTCACCGGTGGGTGGCCGCCGTCATGGAAACGAACCTACTGCAGTTTGACTGACCTGTAAAGCAGTTTGTCAATTATTGTCATAAGATGCTGCAAGGTCATTGAGTCCGGGGCGTCCGACGCCGGTAGGCGGCAACCGGGGTCCCTCGGGTAAGTTAGGGGTGCTGAGCCAACACAAAATTCCGCAAATACCCAGACCTTCAGGGAGACGCCCGAGCAATGGCAAAGATTATCTATACCCACACCGACGAAGCGCCGATGCTGGCCACCTATTCGTTCTTGCCGATAGTCGAAGCCTTCGCTTCGACGGCCGGTGTGGAAGTGGAAACCCGCGACATTTCGCTGGCCGGCCGCATCATCGCCGCGTTCGGCGACTACCTTACCGAGGATCAGCACATCGGCGACGCCCTGGCCGAGCTGGGCGCCCTCGTGAAGAACCCCGAAGCCAACATCATCAAGCTGCCGAACATCAGCGCCTCGACGCCGCAGCTCAAGGCCGCCATCGCGGAGCTCCAGGACAAAGGCTATGCGCTGCCGGACTACCCGGACAACCCCTCCTCCGACGTGGAGACGGACGTCCGCTCCCGCTTCGACAAGATCAAGGGCTCCGCCGTCAACCCGGTGCTGCGCGAAGGTAACTCTGACCGCCGCGCCCCGCTCTCGGTCAAGGCGTACGCCCGCCAGAACCCGCACAGCATGGGCGCCTGGACCCCCGCGTCCAAGACCAACGTCGCCACTATGGACAGCGATGACTTTGCCTCGAACGAGAAGTCCGTGGTCATCGAAGCCGACGGCACCATCAAAATCCAGCTGGTTAAGGACGATGGCACGGTCAAGGTCCTCAAGCGGGCCTTCCCCGTCCTCGCCGGCGAGGTCATCGACGGCACCGTGATGCGCGCCGCCGCCCTGGACACGTTCCTCGCCGCCCAGGTTGCCCGCGCCAAGGAAGAGGGCGTGCTGTTCTCCGCCCACCTCAAGGCCACCATGATGAAGGTCTCGGACCCGATCATCTTCGGCCACGTCGTCACGGCGTACTTCTCCGAGCTCTTCGACAGTTACGGCGCCCAGATCGCCGCCGCCGGGCTGAGCCCCAACAACGGCCTGGCCTCGATCCTGAACGGACTCGAGGAGCTCCCGGAAGAGATCCGCGGCGACGTGGAGACGGCCATCAAGAAGGGCCTGAACGACGGCCCCGAGCTGGCCATGGTGGATTCCGACAGGGGCATCACCAACTTGCACGTGCCCTCCGATGTGATCGTCGACGCCTCGATGCCGGCCATGATCCGCAGCTCCGGGCACATGTGGGGCCGTGACGGACAGGAAGCCGACACGCTCGCCGTCCTCCCGGACAGCAGCTACGCCGGCATCTACCAGGTTGTCATTGACGACTGCCGTGCCTACGGCGCCTTTGACCCGACCACCATGGGCACCGTCCCAAACGTCGGCCTGATGGCCCAGGCCGCCGAGGAATACGGCAGCCACGACAAGACGTTCGAAATCCCGTCCGCCGGTACCGTGCAGGTTGTCGACGCCGCCGGCACCGTGCTGATCGACCACCAGGTGGCCCCGGGCGACATCTGGCGTGCCTGCCAGACCAAGGATGTGCCGATCCGCGACTGGGTCAAGCTGGCCGTTACCCGTGCCCGCGCCTCCGCCATGCCGGCCGTGTTCTGGCTGGACCAGGGCCGCGCCCACGACGCCCGGATGATCGCCAAGGTCGAGGAATACCTCAAGGACTACGACACCGAGGGCCTGCAGATCGAAATCATGTCCCCGAATGAGGCCACGGCCTTCACCCTGGAGCGGATCCGCAAGGGCGAGGACACCATCTCGGTGACCGGCAACGTGCTGCGCGACTACCTCACGGACCTGTTCCCGATCCTCGAACTCGGCACCAGCGCCAAGATGCTCTCCGTGGTCCCGCTGATCAACGGCGGCGGCCTCTTCGAAACCGGCGCCGGCGGGTCAGCCCCGAAGCACGTCCAGCAGCTGCTGAAGGAAAACCACCTGCGCTGGGACAGCCTGGGTGAGTTCCTTGCCCTGGCCGTGAGCTTCGAGCACCTTGCCACCTCCACCGGCAATGCCCGTGCCCAGGTCCTGGCGGACACCCTGGACCGCGCCACCGGCACCTTCCTGCTGGAGAACAAGTCCCCCAAGCGCAAGGCCGGCGAGCTCGACAACCGGGGAAGCCACTTTTATCTCGCCAAGTTCTGGGCCCAGGAGCTCTCCCGCCAGAGCGACGACGCCGGGCTGGCTGCCGCTTTCGCTGCGGTATCCGGCGCGCTGGACGCCGGCGAGGAGACCATCGTCGGCGAGCTTCTCGCCGTGCAGGGATCCCCGGTTGATCTGGGCGGCTACTACCGCCCGGACGAAGCCAAGATCACCGCCGTGATGCGCCCTTCCGCGAAGTTCCGCGACGTGCTGTCCATGCTGGGGTAGCTCACGCTGAGCCGGCATCCCACCGGCGGTGTGGCACAACGAACGGCGCTCCGGAAATGTCCAGGGCGCCGTTCGGTCTTTTCTGGTCCGGTCTTTTTCTGGCCCGGTTTCCGGTTTCCGGGTTGCTGTTGTCTTTGCGGATGCTGCCGACTAAGGTGCTAAGCAAGCTTAGCTTCGGCGGAGGCGGCAGACGGCCGCCGCTGGGTGGTTCCTGGCCGGTGGCCGGCCGGGTGGTGGGCATCATCGTCGACGAGGACAGTGATCTGGACTCCGTTCGGACCGCGCGGGCCGCCCTCGACGCGGCCGGAATCGTCCCGCTCGTGATCGACCCGGCCGGAGGTGTTCTCGGCGGGCCCGACGGCGGGATCCCGGTCCAGCGGAGCTACCTCACGGCCCGATCGACCGAGTTCGATACCGTGCTGGTGGCAGGTTCCGGCGCGCCGGCTCCGGACGCCGCGCAGGGTAGGGACGCCAAGGCCGGTGAGTCGGGGCGACGGTTGACCCGAGAGTTGTGTCGCTGCTTTCCGAGACGTTCCGTCACGCCAAGGCAATAGGCGGCTGGGGGCCTGCCGTCACCTGCCTGGAACGGTCGAGCATCCCGCAGGACGCAGCGGGCGTCGCTGTAGGACCCATCCCCGCCGACGTCGTTGCGCAGCTGACCGGATTCCTCGCAACCCACCGGGCCTGGGACAGGTTTCCGGCGACCGGGGCATCGACCGGACATTGGGACGCCTGAGACGCTTGGGACGTGGGAGGATCCCGCGGGGCTCCTCCCGCCGGAGCGGGGTCGGCACCCGCGATCTCGCGCCAGTCGGCCTGGGCGCCGGCCCCGAACATCTGAGTCCCGCCGCGGACCGGTGTTGCGAGAGATCCAGGCTCTGTTCAATCGGTTGCTACCGTTTTCAGTAGGGCAGCAGCTACGCACAACACTGCCAGGATGATGCCCAGCAGGAGGGTCCGCACTGATACGCGCTCTCCTCGTAGGTGTCCAACAACCCATCCCAGTCCGGCGAGCCGAATCACTGTCACCAGGATTGCCAGCTGAAGAGCTAAGTCCGGACCGATCCAGCCCAACAAAGCAGCCACCATGAATAATGTTGGACCCAGCGCTGCCGAAGCGATCGGTGCAGCGTGCCACACTTCCTGCCGCAGGTGCCCGCCCAGGGGGTGATCGTCAGTTTCCACTGAAGAACCGATGGATTGCGCCAAGACATGGGCAAAGTAGGTCGATACACCGGTTCCAACGATATAGCTTACTGCTTTCAGACCGAGTAAATCCTCGGGGTATAACGCAATTAGAGCAGCAAGAATCAGAATGTCCCCGTAGACGAATGCGGAAATTCTGCTAGATGCGTCCTGTCGGCTTAAAGGTCGTTCGGATCGCAAATGAAAGATTTGATAAACGCCCTGCTTAATAGCTCGGTAAAACAAGGTCACGCTTGCAACTCTACCAGCAGGTTTTCCCCTGCCTCAGCCCGAAGATGAACACGTGACTCGACGCCGGATTGACCGGGTGCTTCAGCGCTGGCGGGCTCTTTCGGCAGATAGAACCGAGCTTCGCATAGAGGTTGAACGCGCTGAGGCCTGCCAAACATCTTGTGCTGGTCTGCGCTGTTGGCACCGGCATTGCCCGGAAGTATCAGCGCGGCCAGGACCTCCCCGGAGCCGAATGGTACCCAGTGCTGGTGGCAATTTTCGCTGCTTTGTCGGCGGTCTATCGGGGCCTGGTCCTTTCCGGTTCGCGGGGGGACATGCTCATTCTTCGCGCCGGGACTGGGCATAGTGGCACAATGTCCATCCGCTGGCCCCGGCGCGGGGCATGTCCCTGAATCCGGACGCATCAGCGCGGCCAGGACCTCTCCAGAGCCGACCGAAACCCGGTGCTAGTCGTCGCTTTTGTCTTTGTCTTGGCCCTTGCCTTTGGCTTTGTCATTGTCGACCGGGACGGGTTCCGGCGCTACCGGTGCCGACGTCGCGGCCGCTGCGGCCGCCGCCGCGGCCGCAGCCTGCGCCGCCGCTTCCTGTTCTGCGGTCACCCGGGCCGCCTCGGCGGCGGCCTGCTGGGCCGTCAGATCCGCGCGGACAGCATCGATTGATGCCCTGATGCTCTGGTGGCGCTTGAAGGACACGTCCCCGCTGGCGGCAGCCGCGTCCAGTCTCTCCACGAGCCCGTCGAGGAGCTTGAGGGAACCGGCCGGGTCATTGGCCGCCGCGGCCTCGGTGACCGCAAAGACCTGGGATTGAAGCTGCTGGGCCGCGTCGCGGCCCAGCTCAGGAGCGGTGGTGCCGCAGCCTGCCAGCGTGCCGGTGAGCAGTGCGGTGCCGAGCAGGCATCCTGTGAGCTTTGCTGCCGCTTTTCCGGTGCGGGTCCCGTTGCCCCGGGGCGCTGAGACTCGAGTCATGGTTCCACACTCTTTTGCAGTTGTGCGAGGCGTTCGCCCAGGCTTCCGGTCACGGCGGGATAGGGTACGACGGCGGGTGCCGGCGGTGCGGCGGCCGCGATTGTGACGGCGATTCCCGCGGCAACGACGGCAAGAATGGCGAGCATCACGACGATTCGGGCCCGGCGGCCGGTCTGCCGGAGGTGCGCGAGCGGCCGGGCCACGAAGGAGCCCCGGCCCGTCCGGGCCGCGGTGACCGCATCGGGGTCCAACTGGTGCAGGGGGCGCGTTCCGGCGTCGGCCTTCGTGGTGGCGTTGGCCAGCCGCGGGGGCCCGGCAGGCGGTGCGGGAAGCACCCTGGTGCGCTCTGCGACCAGCACGCCAGGAAGCGACGCGGAGGAGATCAGGGCGTGGCGCAACGCCACCGCCAAGTCAGCGGCCGCCGGCCGTTCCAGCGGCTCCAAGGCTGTCATCGCCCGAATCAGCCGGGCCCATTCGGCGGGCACAGCGGCCGGAATCGTCGGGGCCCGATGCAGCCGGGCCACGGCAGACTCCACCGCGCTGCCCGGGTATTCGATCTCGCCCTTGATGCATTCAAGCAGCACGAGCCCCAGCGAGTAGATGTCGCTCGCCGGGCCAAGATCGGCGCCCCGTGCCTGCTCCGGGCTCAGATAGGCGGCGGTCCCCACCATGGTGCCAGTCGCTGTGAGCCGGGTCCCGTCCATGATCCGGGCAATTCCGAAGTCGGTGAGTTTTGGCCGCAGCGGTTCGCCTGGCCGGACCGGAACCAGCAAGATATTGGCCGGTTTGATGTCCCGGTGGATGATGCCCAGCGAATGAACATAGGCCAGGCCGTCAGCCACGCCGGCACCGATGACTGCCACCTCGTTGAGAGGCAACGGGCTGTGCCGGATCCGCACCCTGAGGTCTTGTCCGTCCACCAGTTCCATGGTCAGGAACGGTCGGGGTTCCTCGGGGATACGGGTGTCCGTCCCGGCATCGAAGAGTGTCACGAGACTGGGATGATTCAGGGTCGCCAGGAGTTGAATCTCCGCTTCCTGGCGCCTGAGCTCGTCAGGATCAGCTGACTGTGGTGCGAAGAGTTTGAGGGCCACGTGACGGCCGAGATTTAAGTCCCTGGCGGTATACACCGACGCCATGCCGCCCCGGCCGATCAATTCGCCCAGCTGATAGCGTCCGCTCAACAGCTCCGACGTGACGTTATTGGACGAAATGTCCACGTTGTACCCGTCCCTTCCCCGTGCGCCACAGCGGCGTCACTCAAGAATGATACCGGGATGGGTATCCGCCGCCCTCACGGCGCAACCTGAATCAGCAGGCCGCGCCGTGGGCGGGTAGCCGCCGGAGCCAGTGAATGCCGTTGAGTCCCCCAGCGGACCCAACGACTTCGCTCCGGCGGTCAGGGGACCTCAACGGGAGCGACTGGCTTCACTAGGGCGGGTGGGCCTCGTGTTGCAGCCATGATTTTCGCTTCGATGGCAGGCTGGCCGTTAGGGTGCGCCGGGACGGCGTCGGAAGAAGCGGAGAAGACGCCGAAAGCGTCGGGCCCGGGGCGATGGGGGCGTGGGAAATTGGGTTGCCAAAAAATGGGTCGCGGACGGTGGTGTCCATTGGGGAATCTCCTGATTGACTGTTGGCGGGCGCCCAAGGCAACCCAATTGGCCGTGCTCTGTGGAGGGCAGAGGCGGCTAACTAGTCAGGAGATGAGCCGGGGTCGGCTGAGACGGCTGAGTGCTCGTGCTGCAGCGGGCCGCGGATGGGGTCGTCGCCGGCCGTGGGGATGACCAGGTAGAGGCTGGGGATCCAGGCGACTGCACCCGAGGGACCGTTGGCGGAGCTCATATTGCCGGAGCCCGAGCCGGGAGCCGGCGGAAGGGCATTCGGAGCGGGCAGACCTGTCCCTCCGGGCAAGGGGCTCGGGTCGCCCTGGCCGCTGGGCGTTGTTGTCTCCCCGGCTCCAGGGGCGGGGACAGCCGGCGGGGCCGCACCGGGCGGGCCGGAGGGCTGCTGGGCATCTCCCGGTCGATCGGTGGAAGGCTCTGGCATCAAGGCGTACCCGGAGCGAAGCTTGCGGGCATAGGGATCGGCCGGCTGTTCAGTCGCAACCGGCTCACTTACCACCCCGTAGTCTTCGAGGGCTCCGGAGTCCGACGCGCCTACCGCCACCGGGAATGGCACGGTTACGGCGCCGGCCAGGTCCAGTGGAGGCGCGATGGGATCAGCAGACGGAATGACAAAGAGTCCGGGTGCGGGCAACGCCGGGTCAACAACCGGCAGCGTGGGGTCGGCGGGCAACGCCGGGTCAACAACCGGCAGCGTGGGGTCGGCGGGCAACGCCGGGTCAATAACCGGCAGCGTGGGGTCGGCGGGCAACGCCGGGTCAACAACCGGCAGCGTGGGGTCGCCCGGCAGCCCGGGGCCTGGAACCCCCGAACCAGGCGCTGGTAAATCCGGAACGGGGTCCGGGCCGGGAAGCGTGGGGACCGGTGCGGGCGTCGGGTCTGCCGGAGACGGCGACGGACGCGGTGGGCTAGCAGGGTGCGTAGGATCCGGGGCCGGCGCGGGATTCACCGGGCTCGGCGCGGGATTCACCGGGGCCGGCGGCACGGCCGGTGACGGGGCCGGCGCGGGAACCACCGGGGCCGGCGGAACGGCCGGTGGCGGGCTCGGAGCGGGCGGAACGACCGGGGCCGGAGCAGGATCGACGGGGCTCGGCACGGGCGGAACAGGGACGGGAACCACAGGATCCGGGGCAGGAAGCGGCGGCGCCGTTGGAAGGACAAAAACGGCATCCGGCGCGGTCACCGCCGTCGGCACCGGAACAGCGGCCCAGGGCGTGCCTCCGGCAGCGAATCCGGACGGAACGGGTACTGGCGCGTTCTCCGCGGTGGCCGCCCCGGCTGTGGTGTCCGCCGGTGCTGCGGGTGTTGCCGGCGCTGCGGCGATCGCAAGGTTAGGGGCGACGGCAAGGCTCGCGGCGATCGTAACCGTCGCGCCGGGATCCGTCGCGCCGGGAGCCGATGCGGCGGCGTCGTCGGCGTTGGCAGCTGTCGCAGAGAGCGCCAGCCAGGCGATTCCGGTGACGCCGCCCAGAAGCACCCGCCGGATGGGGCGGCGCGCGCGCAGCGGGACTGATGCTGGGTCCATGCGCACACCCCATTTCCCGGAAACTCGACGGTTGTCTACAGGGTAAGTCCGTGCGCCGGGGCGAGTCCAGAGTCTACGCCAAATTCGGCGGCCCCCAAGCGCCGAATCGCAGGGTCAGCGGGCGTCGTTGGGGTAGCTGACACCCAGTTGCGCGCGGACCCCGTCGAACAGCCGCATGGTGTTGAGGGAGTCCTCCAGTGGCATGACCGGGCTCTCGGTGAGCCCCTGCTGGATGCAACGGATGACCTCGCGGAGTTCGTAGCTGTAACCCCTCCCGACCACCGTGAAGTGCTCGCTTCGCGGCTCATCGAAGCCGACCCGCACCTGGAGCTCCTGGGGGTTGTTGATCGAGCCGGTGGTCTGCAGGAACCCGAGGCTGCCTGCCACGGTCGCCGTGCGGGGGCCGTGCGCCAGCAGGGACGAGGTCAGCTGCGCCTGGGCCCCGTGGTGATACCCGAGGGTCAGCGCGTTCTGGGCGTCCACGCCGTCGTCGTTGAGCCATCCGGTGGCGCTGACGGTCTGCGGGAAACCCAGCGTGCCGAGCGCCCACAGCAACGGATAGACGGTCAGGTCCAGCAGGGCGCCGCCGCCATCTCCGGGTGCCCAGAGCCTCGAGGTGGGCGAATACGGTGCCGGGAACCCCAGGTCCGCGCTGACCCACTTGACCTCGCCCACCTCTCCCGAGGCTGCGATCTCGAAGGCCCGCTGCATGCTCGGCAGGAAGCGGCTCCACATCGCCTCCATCAGGAACAGCCCCTTGTCCCTGGCCAATGACACCAGCTCAGTGGCCTCCCGGGCGTTGACGGTGAACGACTTCTCGCAGAGGACATGCCTGCCGGCGGTGAGGGCCGCCAGTGCTATCTCGTGGTGTTGGGCGTGCGGGGTCGCGATGTAGACGACGTCGACGGCGTCGTCTGCGAGCAGCCGCCGGTAGCCGGCCTGCCCGTTCTGGTCCCCGTAGGCCCTCGCGAAGCCGTAGTCGGCGGCGAAGGCGTCCGCCGCTGCCTGGGTCCGGGAACTGACCGCGTAGAGCTCGGCATCGGCCAGGAGCCTGAGGTCGCGGGTGACGGCCGCCGCAATGCCGCCGGTGGCGATGACGCCCCAGCGCAGTGGTGCGCCGGTGGCGGTGCGGGGATCCTGGTGGGGCTGGCTGAACAGCCACGGCTTGGCGATGAGGGCAGTCATGGAGACATCTTCTCACCCGCTCCGGCGCAGCGTCCGGTCAGCAAAAAGCCCCGGTCCGCCAAAAGGCGGAGCCGGGGCTCTTCGCGGTGCTGTCTAAGCGGCCAACGCGTGTTCAGGGACTGCCTGATCAGGGACTGCCTGATCGGGGAGCAACCGTACAGGTATTACTTCGTCAGCGGTCCGAGTACCGGATCGTCGGCGTAGGCGGTCTTGACGTTTTCCTTCGTCACGATGACCGGCTCCAGCAGGTAGGCCGGAACGGTCTTGACCTTGTTGTTGTAGGACTTGTCATCGTTGATCTCGGGCTTTTTGCCGGCCTGGATGTCCTTGACCATGGTGATTGCATGCTCAACGAGCTTGCGGGTGTCCTTGTTAATGGTGGAGTACTGCTCACCGGCGAGGATGGACTTGACGGATTCAACCTCGGAGTCCTGACCGGTGATCACCGGAAGCGGCTTGCCGGCGGCCTTGACCGAGGTCAGGACTGCGCGGGCGAGCGTGTCATTCGGGGACAGCACGCCGTCGAGGGTTGCACTGCCGTAGCTGCCGGTCAGCAGGGTGTCAGCACGACGCTGGGCGTTCTCTGCCTTCCAGCCCTGGGTGACTGCCTGCTCGAAGGACGTCTGGCCGGAGACTACCTTGAGGGTGCCGTCGTCGATCTTCGGCTTCAGGATGCTCATGGCGCCGTCGAAGAAGACCTTCGCGTTGGCGTCATCCGGGGAACCGGCGAACAGCTCGATGTTGTACGGACCGGTGGCCTTCTTGGCCTTCATGCCGTCCAGCAGGGCCTGGCCCTGGAGGACGCCGACCTTGAAGTTATCGTAGGCCACGTAGTAGTCCACGTTGGCGGTGTTCAGCAGCAGGCGGTCATACGCGATGATCGTGGCGCCGGATTCCTTGGCCTGCTGCAGCTGGGTCCCCAGCTGCGCACCGTCGATGGCGCCGACGATGATGACCTTGGCGCCCTTGGTGACCATGGCGCTGATCTGGTTCTGCTGCTCCGAGACGCCGCCGTTGGCGAACTGCACATCTGCCTTGAAGCCGGCACCGTTGAGGCCGTCGTTGAACAGCTTCTCGGCCAGGACCCAGTTTTCGCTGGTCTTCTGGGGGAGCGCGACGCCGATCGAGGAGTTCTTGGGGAACGCCTCGCCGCCGGCGGTGGAACCACCGGATGTTCCGGTATCGGAACGGCCGCAGGCTGTCAGCGCCAGTGCCGCAATAGCAGCGATCGCTGCTGCCTTTCCTGCTTTACCAATCAGTTGCATTGCTTGGTTCACTTTCTATAGATGGTGTGCGGAGAATCTTCGGGAGGCGGGACCGGAGTCCGGGACCAGGGGAGACGCTCAGGCTCCCCTGGAGATGACCTCTTTGGTGGACGTGGTCTCGTCGGGCTTGATTTCGTTGTTGCGGCCGAAGTTCTTCATCATCAGGCCGATAATCGACTTTTTGCCCTGGGTCTTGTTGTACACATCGAAGGCGACGGCGATCAGGAGCACCAGGCCCTTGATGATCTGGGTGAGGTCGGCGCCGACGCCGAGGAGCTGCAGGCCGTTGTTCAGCACGGCCATCACAAGGCCGCCGACGATCGAGCCGATCACGGTGCCCACGCCGCCGGTCACGGCGGCACCGCCGATGAACACGGCCGCGATGGCGTCCAGTTCCCAGCCGACGCCGTCGAACGGGCCCGAAGCGGTGGAGCGGCCGACGAAGATCATGCCGGCGAGGCCGGCCAGGATCGACATGTTCATCATGACCAGGAAGTTGACCTTCTTGGACTGTACGCCGGAGAGCTCCGCGGCGTGCCGGTTGCCGCCCACCGCGTAGATGTGGCGGCCGATGATGGTCTTGGCGGAGATAAAGCCGTAGATGATGACCAGGACCGCGAGGATCAGGCCCGGGATGGGGAAGGACGTGCCCGGGCGGCCGGTGGCGAACAGGTACGTGGCGTAGAGGATGGCGCCGCAGACCAGGACCAGCTTGGTGATCGTGACCCAGCTTTCGGGCACCTCCGCGCCCAGGGCCTTGGCCGTGCGGCGGGAACGGAGTTCGCTGAAGACCACGAAGGCAACAGCGAGCAGGCCCAGCAGAACGGTCAGGTTGTTGAAGCCGGTGTCGGGTCCGAGCTCAGGCAGGTAGCCGGACCCGATGTACTGGAAATCCGCCGGAACCGGGATGGTGTTGGACTTGCCGACGAACTGGTTGAAGCCGCGGAACAGGAGCATGCCGGCCAGTGTGACGATGAACGCCGGGATGCCCACATAGGCCGTCCAGAAGCCCTGCCAGGCGCCGATCAACACGCCCAGCAGCAGCCCGAAGAGGACGCCGAGGTACCACGGGATGCCCCAGTCCCGGACCATGAGCGCCACGCTGACGCCCACGAAGGCCGCCACCGAGCCGACTGAGAGATCGATGTGGCCGGCGATGATCACCAGGACCATGCCGATCGCGAGGATCAGGATGTAGGAGTTGCCGTTGAAGAGGTTGATGACATTGCCCGGGGTGAGCGTGCGGCCCTCTGTGAAAATCTGGAAGAAGACGATCAGCGCAACCAGGGCGAAGATCATGCCGAATTGACGGGTGTTGCCGCCAAAGAGCTTCTTGAGCGCGTTCATTGTTTCAGTCCTTGTTTCCGTCAGTGATCGGAGTGTTCTTGATGGTCCCAGCGGGTCAGGCGGTCTTGCGGGCGGACGTCATGAGTTTCATGAGGCTCTCCTGGCTGGCGTCGTCCTTGTCGAGCACGCCGGTGATGGCGCCCTCGAAGATGGTGTAGATGCGGTCCGAAAGGCCCAGCAGCTCGGGCAGCTCCGAGGAGATGACAATGACGCCCTTTCCCTGGTTGGCCAACTGCTGGATGATGCCGTAGATCTCATACTTGGCGCCGACGTCGATCCCGCGGGTGGGTTCGTCCAGGATCAGGAGGTCCGGGTCGGTGAACATCCACTTCGCCAGCACCACCTTTTGCTGGTTGCCGCCGGACAGTTTGGCCACCCCCTCCTCCACGGACGGCGCCTTGGTCCGCAATGACTTGCGGTACTGCTCGGCGACGGTGAATTCCTGGTTGGCGTCCACGACGTTGTGCTTGCTGATCTTCTTCAGCGCGGCCGACACCGTGGTGGCCTTGATGTCGTCCAGCAGGTTCAGCCCGAGGGACTTGCGGTCCTCGGTCACGTAGCCCAGCCCGGCGTCGATGGCCTGCTTGACGTTGCGGAGGGTGATCTCCTTGCCGTCCTTGTATGCGTGGCCGGAGATGAACCGGCCGTAGGAGCGGCCGAAGACGGAACGCGCAAGTTCGGTGCGCCCGGCCCCCATCAGCCCGGCGAAGCCGACGATCTCGCCGCGGCGGACAAAGAAGTTCGAGTTCTTGCAGACCAGGCGGTCCTGGATTTGCGGGTGGCCCACGTTCCAGTCCTTGACCTCGAAGAAGACCTCGCCGATCTGGGGTTCGTGCTCCGGGAAACGGGATTCCAGCGTCCGGCCCACCATGCCCTTGATGATGCGGTCCTCGTCGACGCCGTCGGCCTTGACATCGAGCGTCTCGATCGACTTTCCGTCGCGGATGATGGTGATGGAATCCGCGATCTGCTCGATCTCATTGAGTTTGTGGGAAATGATGATGGAGGTGATGCCGCGGCCCTTGAGGCCCAGCATGAGATCCAGCAGGTGCTGGGAGTCGGATTCGTTCAGCGCGGCGGTGGGCTCGTCCAGGATCAGGAGTTTCACGGACTTGTTGAGCGCCTTGGCGATTTCGACGAGCTGCTGCTTGCCGACGCCGATTTCCTTCACCGGGGTTTGCGGATCCTCGCGGAGCCCCACCCTGGCCAGCAGTTCGGTGGAGCGGGTCCGGGCCTGGGCCCAGTCGATCACGCCGCGTTTGGTGGGTTCGTTGCCGAGGAAGATGTTCTCCATGATCGAGAGTTCCGGGATGAGTGCGAGCTCCTGGTGGATGATCACGATTCCGGCGTGTTCGCTGGCCCGGATGTCCTTGAATTCCTGGACTTCCGCCTGGTAGACGATGTCTCCCGTGTAGCTGCCGTGGGGGTAGACGCCGGAGAGTACCTTCATCAGCGTGGACTTGCCGGCGCCGTTTTCACCGCAGATGGCGTGGATTTCACCGGCCTTCACCCGCAGGGTCACTTCCGACAGCGCTTTGACGCCGGGGAACTCTTTGGTGATGGAGCGCATCTCGAGAATTACCGGATCGCTGTGCGTGTTGAGGGACGTCATCTGCCCTTACGCCTCCAATGCATGACTTCGTTGTCCGGCCCCTGCAAACCGCAAGGCCGTCTGATGAAAAAGTAAACTGGATCACAGGCCTTGTCGTCAAGTCTTTAACGCAACGGGGTGGTAACAAATAACTTAGCTGCGCCGGATTCCGGCATGTTGGAAGACCAGTGAGGTGGCACCCAGGGCCTCCGCCCGGTTTCCCAACGAGGACATTGTGAGCGTGGTGGTCTCACCGATGACGGGTACGGCATGGCGGACCAGACCCCGCCGGATCGGGTCCAGGAGCAGCTCTCCGAGTCCGGCCAGCGGGCCGCCCACCACAATCACTTCCGGGTTGATCAGGTTCGCCACATTGCCCAGCGCACGTCCGACGGCGAGTCCGGCGTCGTCCACCACGCGCAGCGTTGCGGAGTCCTTGACGAGGGCCTTGCGGACGATGTCCTCCGGCGTCAACGGCCTGTCTTCGCCGCGGCTCAACAGCTCGATCATGGTGGTGGTGGACGCGATGGTTTCCAGGCAGCCGCGGTTGCCGCAGCGGCAGACCAGCCCGTGTTCGTGGATGGTGGCGTGGCCGATTTCGCCGGTGATCCCGACGTTGCCGTAGTAGGGCACCCCGTTGAGGATCAATCCGGCGCCGATGCCTGAACCGATCTTGAGGAACATCAGGTTGCCGATGCCGCTGTGTGGTCCCCAGGTGACCTCGGACAGCGCGCCGAGGTTGGCGTCGTTGTCCACAAAAACGGGGAGATTCAGGGCTTCCTCCAGTCGCTGCTGGATATTGATGCCTACCCATTCGGGCAGGATGGCACCCTGCGCCACGGTCCCCGTGCGGCGGTTGATGGGGCCGGGGATGCCGACGCCGGCGCCCACCAGGGCGCTGCGTTCGACGCCGCTGTCCGCCAGCAGCCGGTCCAGCACCCCGACGGCGGCGGTGATGCCTTCCTCGGCGTGGTGGCCCAAGGGCAGCAGGACGGATTCCTCGGCGATCACGTGGTAGCTGAGCGAGGCGAGGACCACACGCAGGTGCCGGCGGCCGAAGTCGATTCCGACGGCCACGGCCCCGTTGCTGTTGAGCCGGACGTTCAGTGCACGCCGTCCGGAGCTGGTGATCGGCTCGGTGGACGCCAGTCCGGCGTCCTGCATGATCCTGACGATGTTGGAGACCGTGGCGGTGGAGAGACCGGTCTGACGTGCCAGTTCGGCCTGCGTGGAGGGGCCGGCCAGGAGGCATTCGATGATCCGCTGCTGGTTCAGATGCCGGAGTGCGGATTGTGATCCGGGGTTTTTGGTTCGGCTCCTCGTTGAGCGCGTTGGTGAGGGCATGACATGAAGCGTGACGCATTGGAGGCTTGCAGTCAAGAAGTTAACGCAAGGAGGGTCAGGAGGTCTACTGGAAGGTCCGCTGGCATGTCCGCCGCGGCCGCCGGCTGCTGGAGCCGGCGGATCGAACGTCAGCCGTGCAGTTCGCGGTGTGCCCGGGCCAATTCCCGGTAGTGCGCGGCGTTCTGCTGGACGCCGGCGAATTCCTCGTCGCTCAATTCGCGACGGACCTTTGCCGGCACGCCGGCGACCAGCGAGCGGGGCGGTACGACGGTCCCTTCCAGCACCACCGCGCCGGCGGCGATGAGGGAGCCGGCGCCGATCACCGCGCCGTTGAGGATCGTGGCGCTCATGCCGATCAGGCAGTCGTCTTCGACCGTGCAGCCGTGCACGACGGCGCTGTGGCCGACGCTGACCCGGGCGCCGACGGTGCAGGGGAAGCCGGGGTCTGCGTGCAGCACCACGTTGTCCTGCAGATTGGTGCCGGCGCCGACGGTGATCGCTGCGGTGTCGGCGCGGACCGATACGCCGTAGAAGGCGCTGGAATCCTCGGCCAAGGTGGCGTTGCCGATCACCGAGGCGGTGGGCGCGATGAAGGCGGAGGGGTGGACGGCCGGGGTGTCGCCGGCGAAAGCGTAGAGGGGAGCCATGCCTTCAGCCTAGGACACGCCCCCTCCGCGCCCGGCCCGTCCCAATCAACTCCCGGCACGGGCCGTGTTGGCACGCCGTTCTGGGCGCCCAGAACGGCACCTGCTACCAAGTTGGGTGGCAGGGGTTGAACGGCGGCCCGGGCTGAGTAGGATCGGGCCAACAACCGCGCTGTCCGGGAGGTGGTCCGTAGTGACTCAAAACGGGATGTTCCTGCGAATGATGCGGCGGCTGGAGGAATCTGACCGCCTCGACCCGGCCGTTCGGGCCGCCGGACCCCTCGCGGGCCGGCTCGTGGCCAAGCCCCGGCTGCGGCGCTTCTTCCACGGCGACGCCACCGGCATTCCACCGCACGTCATTGCCACGGACGTGCCATTTGGTGCCTGGTTTATGGCGATCTTTTTGGACCTCTTCCCGGATGCCGGCTCCCGGCGGGCAGCCGCCCGACTCGTGGCGCTCGGCGTCGTCGCGGCCGGCCCCACCGGACTCAGCGGCTGGGCCGAGTGGGCCCGGGCCGACCGCGCCGCCCAACGCATCGGCGTCGTCCACGCCGCAGCCAACCTCGTCGCCACGCTCATCTTCCTGGCGTCTTGGGCCGCGCGGACCCGGGACCGCCACCGTTTGGGTGTGCGCCTGGCCCGGCTGGGCGGCGTCGTGCTGATCCTCGGAGGTTTCCTGGGCGGGTACATGCGCAGCGTGCGCCGCTCCAGACGTTAGCTCGCAGCGGAGACGGTTTGAGCCGTTTTGAGCGCCCCAAACGGCCCCTGCTGCTGGAGGACACACGCCCTCCCGTTGAGCTATCAGTTGGAGTCCTTCTGGGGAGCTGGAAACGACCACAAGTGATAGCGCAACGGGAGTTTCTTCAAGCGGGGGAACGGAGGACCGTGAAGCCCCCGCCTTCTCCGGCGCCGTGCGGACCCGATTCGGGGAGGCCCTCTCCGGGGAGTACGACGGCGATCGGGCCGCCGGGCGCCGTGACCCTGCCCAGTTCGCGGACCACGTCGTCCCGCTGCTCCGGGGGCAGGCCGGCCAGGGCGCCCACTGCCCACACCGAAGGGAAAGCGGAGTCTGCGAACGGCAGCGACCCGGCGTGCGCCACTGTTGCCTCGAGGCCCCGGGCGCGTGCCGAATGGATGTTCTCCTCGGACGGGTCCACCCCGGTGAAATGGATGCCGGCCCGGACAAAGCGCAGCCCGTCCGCGCCCGGGCCGCAATCGAGGCCGAGCACGGACCGCCGGCCTTCGGTTTTGAGCAGGGCCACGAACTCCGCCAACTGGTCGTCCTGTAGAGGTGCCATGGCTCTAGTCAATGACCTGCGTCAGTTAAAGACAACCGTCCGGTTGCCGTCCAGCAGCACGCGGTGCTCGGCATGCCACTGCACGGCCTGGGCGAGCGTGCGGCCCTCCACATCGCGTCCCATCTGGACGAACTGTTCGGCGGTGCGCCGGTGGTCCACCCGGATGACTTCCTGTTCGATGATCGGGCCCTCGTCGAGGGCGGCCGTCACGTAGTGCGCCGTGGCGCCGACCAGCTTGACGCCGCGGGCGTGCGCCTGGTGGTACGGCCTGGCGCCCTTGAAGGACGGCAGGAAGGAGTGATGGATGTTGATGGCCTTGCCCGTCAACTCGTCGCAGAGTTCGTTGGAGATGATCTGCATGTAGCGGGCCAGCACCGTAAGTTCGATGGTGTGCTCCGCCATCAGGGCCCGCAGCTTGTCCTCGGCCTGGACCTTGGTGTCCGGGGTGACCGGAATATGGTGGAAGGGGATGCCGTAGAACTCGGCCAGGCCGGCAAGATCCTTGTGGTTGGACACAATGGCCGGGATCTCAATCGGCAGGGTGCCCGAACGCTGCAGGAAGAGCAGGTCGTTGAGGCAGTGCGCCGAGGTGCTCGCCATCAACAGGGTGCGGACCTTCCGGCCTTCCGGGTTGAGGCTCCACTGCATGCCGAACGCCCGCGCCACAGGCTCCAGCGCCGCGTGGAGTTCAATCAGGGACGCCGCCGTCGTGGCCTCCACCCGCATGAAGAATGTGCCGGTACTTTGGCTGCCGTACTGCTGGGAGTCCGTAATATTGCCGCCCGCCACGAGGAGCGCGCCGGCGACGGCGTGCACGATCCCGGGCCGGTCGGGGCAGGAGAGGGTCAGGATGTAGGAAGCAGTCAGGTTCTGGTCAGTCACGATGACCAGCCTACCCGCGCGCGGGCAGGGGCTGGGGTAGCATTGAACGGTCGCAACTGGCGTTGGGTGGCTAACCACCAGGGAGCGGCACTCACGAAGACCACGGATCGTACGCCTGGGCCGAGGGTCATGTTTTGCCGGTTGGCAGCCTGGCTGCCGGCCCGTCGTCGGTCCTCCCGCGGGGGTGCTGATCCTTGAAGTGCGCCCCGTCTTCCGCGTCCCCGTCTTCGGGGCCGTAATCTAGGGGCGACGCAGCGGGCCAGCCGGTAACCTGACCTTAAAAGCAGTGCCCGTTGCCAAGCCAGGAGTTTTCCGTGACTACTTCCGTCCGCCTCACCTCAGCCGCCGTGAGCAATCAGCCGCTGGCCGAACTTGATCCCGAAATCGCCGCCGTACTGGCGCAGGAACTGGGCCGCCAGCGCGGCACCCTGGAAATGATCGCCTCCGAAAACTTCGCACCGCGCGCGGTGATGGAAGCCCAGGGCTCGGTCCTGACCAACAAGTACGCCGAGGGCTACCCCGGCCGCCGTTACTACGGCGGCTGCGAATACGTCGACGTTGCCGAACAGCTCGCGATCGACCGGGTCAAGGACCTTTTCGGCGCCGAATACGCCAACGTTCAGCCGCACTCCGGCGCGCAGGCAAACGCCGCGGCGCTCTCGGCCATGATCACCCCGGGGGAAAAGATCCTGGGACTGTCGCTGGCCCACGGCGGCCACCTGACCCACGGCATGAAGCTTAACTTCTCCGGCAAGCTCTACCAGGTTGCCGCCTACCAGGTCGAGGAAGATCACTTCCGGATCGACATGGACAAACTGCGCGAACAGGCCATAGCCGAGAAGCCGAAGGTCATCATCGCCGGCTGGTCCGCCTACCCGCGGCAGCTCGACTTCGCGGCCTTCCGCTCGATCGCCGACGAGGTCGGCGCCCTGCTGTGGACCGACATGGCGCACTTCGCCGGCCTCGTGGCCGCCGGCCTGCACCCCAGCCCGGTGCCGCACTCCGACGTCGTCACCTCCACTGTGCACAAGACCCTCGCGGGTCCCCGCTCCGGCGTGATCCTGGCCAAGCAGGAATGGGCTAAGAAGATCAACTCCAACGTCTTCCCCGGCCAGCAGGGCGGACCCCTCATGCACGTGATCGCCGCCAAGGCCGTTGCCTTCAAGATCGCCGGCACGGAGGAATTCAAGGAACGCCAGGAGCGCGTCCTGGAAGGCGCCCGGATCATCGCCGACCGACTGAACCAGGCCGACGTGTCCGACGCCGGCGTCTCCGTCCTCACCGGCGGCACCGATGTGCACCTGGTCCTGGTGGATCTGCGGAACTCCCGGTTGGACGGCCAGCAGGCAGAAGACCTGCTTCACTCCGTGGGCATCACCGTGAACCGCAACGCCGTGCCGTTCGACCCCCGCCCGCCGATGGTCACCTCCGGCCTGCGGATCGGCACCCCGGCCCTGGCCACCCGCGGCTTCGGCGCCGAGGAGTTCACCGAGGTGGCCGACATCATCGCCACCGCTCTGGTAGGGGGCACCGCCGGCAGCGTCAATGTCGAAGCCCTGCAGGCCCGCGTGGACACGCTCGCCGCCGACTTCCCGCTGTACCCGCAGCACGAGCAGTGGTGACCGGATGACGATTGAAACCGCCGGCACGGCGACATCAGACAGCGGCCACACCGCGAGGATTCTGGACGGCAGGGCCACCTCCGCCACGATCAAGGCCGAACTGGCCGGGCGCGTCGCCGCGCTGAAAGCCAGGGGCATCGTGCCCGGCCTCGGCACCGTTCTGGTGGGCTCGGACCCGGGCAGCACCTGGTACGTGGGCGGCAAACACAAGGACTGTGCGGAGGTGGGCATCACCTCCATCCGCCGTGACCTGCCGGCGGAAACCACTCAGGAGGAGCTCCTGGCAGTGGTCCGGGAGCTCAACGGGAACCCGGAGTGCACCGGCTACATCGTCCAGTTGCCGCTGCCCGGGCACATCGACCAGGACATCATCCTGGAGGCCATGGATCCCGAAAAGGACGCCGACGGCCTGCACCCGATGAACCTCGGCCGGCTCGTGGCCAACGTCAGCGGCCCCATGAAGTCCCCGCTGCCGTGCACGCCGAAGGGCTGCGTGGAGCTGCTGACCCGGCACGGGATCAGCCTCAGCGGCAAGCGTGTGCTCGTGGTGGGCCGCGGCGTCACCATCGGCCGCCCGGCGGGGCTGCTGCTCACCCGCAAGGACGTCAACGCCACTGTCATCCTGGCCCACACCGGCACCGTGGACCTGCCCGCCGAACTCCGGCAGGCCGACGTCGTGATCGCCGCGGCCGGCCAGCCGCACATGATCAAGGCGGCGGACCTCAAGCCGGGCGCGATAGTGCTCGACGTCGGCGTGAGCCGGGTGGACGACGGCTCCGGCAAGGCCGTGGTCACCGGAGACGTTGAACCCGCCGCCGCCGGCGTCGCCGCCTGGCTTTCGCCTAATCCCGGGGGAGTGGGCCCCATGACCCGGGCCATGCTGCTGGCCAACGTGGTGGAAACAGCGGAACGCCACGCGGCAGCGGAAGGCACCTCCGGTGCCCTGAACCGTTTAACCCCCGGACATACCCCCCGGACATAACGGAACGGCAATCGTCTGGATTTTTTGCGAATTAACTCTTTCATAGTTCGACCGTTTCCACTACCGTGTTCGGGTGCCTGAACTCGTCTCGAAGCAAACCTCACGCCAGGAAGCCGCACCCAAGGAAGCGCAGTTGAACAGCCCTGCCAACACCGGCCCGCCGCAGTACGTCATCACCGCCGAAAACCTGACCAAGCGCTACGGCGAGGTCACCGCCGTCGACGGCATCTCCTTCTCGGTGCCCGCCGGCGAGGCGTTCGGCCTGCTCGGACCCAACGGGGCCGGCAAATCCACCACCATGAAGATGATCGGCGGGGTGTCCCAGCGCACCTCCGGAAAACTCAGCATCATGGGTCTGGATCCGGACCAGCACGGCCCGGAAGTCCGCGCGCAATTGGGCGTCGTCCCGCAGCAGGACAACCTGGACGAGGAGCTCAAGGTCCGGGACAACCTGCTGGTCTACGGCCGCTACTTCGGTCTGCCCATGAGCTACCTCAAGCCCAAGGCCGACGAGCTGCTGGAGTTCGCCCAACTCACGGACAAGGCAAAATCCAAGGTGGATGCGCTTTCCGGCGGTATGAAGCGCAGGCTCACCATCGCGCGGTCCCTGATCAATGAGCCCCGCATCCTGCTGCTTGACGAACCCACCACCGGGCTGGACCCGCAGGCCCGGCACATCCTCTGGGACCGGCTGTTCCGGCTCAAGGAGCAGGGCGTCACCCTGATCCTCACCACCCACTACATGGACGAAGCCGAGCAGCTCTGCGACCGCCTGATCGTGGTGGACAAGGGCAAGATCATGGCCGAGGGTTCGCCCGCCAGCCTGATCCGCGAGTATTCCACCCGCGAGGTCCTGGAACTGCGCTTCGGTTCCGAACGCAACGGCACCGTCGGAGCCGAGCTCGAAGGTATCGGCGAGCGGCTGGAAACCCTGCCGGACCGGGTCCTGATCTATGCGCACGACGGCGAAGCAGCACTCGAGGAGGTGACCGCCCGGGGACTCCGGCCGGTCACCTCTCTGGTGCGCCGGTCCTCGCTGGAAGACGTCTTCCTGCGCCTGACCGGCAGGAGCCTCGTTGACTGAGCAGTCCGGACCAACGGGGCACGGGGTCACCGGGGCGGCGGGCACCACGACGTCGGGCACCACGACGGCGGCATCGCCGCTGCGCGCCCACTCGCCGGCAGTATCGGCTGCCCGGGCGCGGAAGTGGGGGGCTTTCTACTACGCCGAGCAGGTCCTGCGGGTGATGAAAGGCTACGGCTGGACCATCGTCATGTACGGCGTCGGGCAGCCGGTCGCCTACCTGTTCGCCATGGGCGTCGGACTTGCCACGCTGGTGGACACCAACAGCACGTCGATCTTCGGCGGTGTCAGCTACCTGACGTTCATCGCCCCGGCCCTGCTGATCTCGGCCGCGGTCATGACGGCCGCCAACGAGTTCACCTTCCCGGTGATGGACGGCTTCAAGTGGCGCCGGGTCTATTACGGCCCGCATGCCTCGCCGCTGACGCCGGAGCAGATTGCCCTCGGTCAGATCATCGCCGTCACGGTCCGTTTCTTTCTGCAGTCGGCCATCTACTTCGCCGTCGTGGCACTGTTCGGGGCTTCCCCGAACGGCTGGGGCTGGGTATCGATCCTGGTTGCCACCCTCGCCGGGCTGTCCTTCGGGCTGCCGCTGATGGCCTATGCGGCATCGATCAAGGAGGACAAAGGCCAGTTCGCCATGGTCATGCGCTTCATCGTGACGCCGCTGTTCCTGTTCTCAGGCACGTTCTTCCCGCTGGACACTCTGCCGCTGGCCATCCGGTGGATCGGCTGGATCTCCCCGATCTGGCACGGCACCGAACTGGGCCGGGTGTTCAGCTACGGCTACCAGGAGGCCCCGCTGCTCACGGCAGTGCACCTGGTGTTCCTGCTGGCCCTCACCGCCGCCGGCTGGGTCCTCACCAAGCGCGAGTTCGTGAAGAGGATGGGCTGATGGGCGCGGTCACCCGGAGCCCGGAATCCGGATCCAGCGTCACCGAGGACGCCCGCAACCGGCGCTTCGGACCGCTCTACTCCCGCAACGTCCGCGCCGTCGTCGCCCGCGGGCTGATGGCGACCAAAAGCAGCAACTGGATGGTCATGCTCTCGGGCTTCTTCGAGCCGGTGCTGTACCTGATCTCGATGGGCGTAGGCCTGGGCGCGATCGTCGGCTCGGTGCAGGGTCCCGGCGGCGGGGAGATTTCCTACGCCGCCTACATCGCCCCCGCACTGCTGGCCGTCTCCGCGATGAACGGTGCCGTCTACGACTCCACGTGGAACGTCTTCTTCAAGATGAATTTCGCCAAGCTCTACCAGGGCATGCTCTACACCTCGCTCGGACCGCTGGACGTGGCGATGGGCGAAATCTTCCTGGCCCTGCTGCGTGGCCTGCTGTACGCCACCGGGTTCACCGCCGTGATGGGCATTATGGGGCTGATCACCACGCCGTGGGCCGTTCTAATGATCCCGGCCGCGGTGCTGATCGCCTTCGGCTTCGCGAGCTTCGGCATGGGCATCACGAGCTTCATGAAGACCTTCCAGCAGATGGACTGGATCAACTTCGTGATGCTGCCGATGTTCCTCTTCAGCGCCACCTTCTACCCGCTCAGCGTGTACCCGCAGTACATCCAGTGGTTCATCCAGGCCATGCCGCTGTGGCACGGCGTGGAGCTGCTGCGCCAGATCAGCGTGGGGGTGTTCACCCCGGCGACGGCGTTGCACATCGGCTACTACCTGGTGATGATCGCCCTCGGGCTGCTGCTGACCACCGGACGGCTCCGCCGGCTGTTCCTCAAGTGACCGCCCCCGCAAAAGGAGAACCATGATTGGCATATGGCAAGCCCTCGTCATCGACTGCGAGGACCCGGACACCCTGGCGGTGTTCTACCAGGAGCTGCTGGGCATGATCCGGGTCCAGGAGGACGATGGCTGGATTTCCATCGGCGACGCCGCCGACCGGCCCGCCGTGGCTTTCCAACGGGTGGACCGGCTGGTCCGTCCGGAGTGGCCCGACGCCGAGCACCCGCAGCAGATGCACGTGGACGTGCTGGTCGAGGACCTCGACGCTGCCGAAGCAGAAGTGCTCCGGCTCGGCGCCACTAGCCTCGACGCCGGCACGGCGAGCTTCCGCGTCTACACGGACCCCAGCGGCCACCCGTTCTGCCTGGTGCTGTCCTAGAATCCTCGGACCGGACGGCTCCGCCCGACGGGACATGCCCCGCGCCGGGGCCGGCGGGTGGACATAGTGTCATTGTGCCCAGTTCCGGGTGCGAAGAATGGGCATGTCCCGCGGGACTGGACGGCGGCGCTGGTGCGGAACGTTCGCCCGGGGTGGAAGCGGCCCGGGGCGCAGCGGGGGTTTGCGATAATGGGTTCATGCAATCTTTGGGCAACTCTTCCAGGCCATCCGCGTACACCTCCGCCAAAGGCAAGTTCTCCATGCTCCGCATCAGCGGACCCGCGATGATGGTCTTCATCGTCGCCTTCGTCGTCGCCGTCATCTTTGCGGCCAACCAGAACGACGTCGTGGGCTGGGTCGTGGCGATCATCGCCGGGTTCTGGCTCGCCCTGGCGGCCTTCGTCGTCTTCAGCATCCAGAAGGCCGCCAAGAAGGCCGGCGCCAAACTCAATGAGGCGCAGAACGCCTTCAACGCGGCCACCGGCCGGGCGCCGTCGTCGGTAAGCACCGACGCCGGCGGCACCCGCCCGACGGAGATCCGTCGCGAAGCCGACGAGGTCCGCGACCTGAAACTGGATCACTCCTTCAAAATCGTCCAGGTGCAGGTCCGCGTGGTGGAGCAGGAGCGCGCCAAGGGCG
Organism: Pseudarthrobacter sp. HLT1-7; assembly: GCF_059383435.1. Lineage (NCBI taxonomy): Bacteria > Bacillati > Actinomycetota > Actinomycetes > Micrococcales > Micrococcaceae > Pseudarthrobacter > Pseudarthrobacter sp. HLT1-7. The sequence continues at coordinate 61,088 of NZ_JBWZCH010000005.1, forward strand.
CAGCCTCGGACCAGGACACGATCCGCCGGGCGCTGGAAACCATCGAGATCACGGCAACCAACGCGCGGGACATGATCAAATCCGCCGGCGGTACTGACGAGCCCGTCACCGGAACCATCGTCTAGAGTGGATCCGGTGAGCTCGGCATTGAAGAAGGACCACCTTCGCATCGCATCAGTCAACGTCAACGGCCTACGCGCTGCCTACAAGAATGGCATGGCGGCGTGGCTGGAACCCCGCGGGGTGGACATCCTCTGCCTGCAGGAAGTCCGCGCGCCTGACGCGATCGTCCGGCAGTTGCTCGGCGAGGGCTGGCACATCCTGCACGCGGAAGCCGAGGCCAAGGGCCGCGCCGGCGTCGCCATTGCCTCCCGCGACGAGCCCCTGGCCACCCGGGTGGGCATCGGCGACGACTACTTCGCCACCGCCGGACGCTGGGTCGAAGCCGACTACACCGTGCGCAACGCGGCGGGCGACGCCTCGCAGCTGACGGTCGTCAGCGCCTACGTGCACTCCGGCGAGGCCGGCACCCCCAAACAGGACGACAAGTTCCGGTTCCTCGATGTTATGCTCAACCGGCTGCCAGAGCTGGCTAAACACAGCGACCACGCCCTCGTGGTGGGCGACCTCAACGTCGGCCACACCGAGCTGGATATCAAAAACTGGAAAGGCAACGTCAAACGTGCAGGCTTCCTTCCCGCGGAGCGCGCATACTTTGACCGCTTCTTCGGCGCAGATATCGGCTGGAAAGATGTCCACAGGGGCCTGGCTGGTAACGTTGATGGCCCTTACACGTGGTGGTCGCAACGTGGCCAGGCCTTCGACAACGACACCGGCTGGCGGATCGACTACCAGATGGCCACGCCCGCGCTAGCTGCTGCCGCGGTGTCGGCCGTTGTTGACCGGGCACCGTCCTGGGACACACGCTTCTCCGACCATGCCCCGCTGGTAGCGGACTACCGGCTCTAAGCCCCTGAAGGTCTGCACATCATGACAAGCCCGATCACTCCCGGTACCAAGAAGCGCATTCTCTCGGGAGCGAAGCCCACCGCGGATTCGCTGCACCTCGGCAATTACATCGGCGCTGTCCGCAACTGGGTGGACATGCAGTCGGAATACGACGCCGTGTTTTTTATCCCCGATCTCCACGCGATCACAGTGGACTTCGAGCCGTCCGAGCTTGCCAAGCGCACCCGGGTGGTGGCAGCACAGTACATCGCCGCAGGCATTGACCCGGACCAGAGCATTTTCTTCGTGCAGTCCCACGTTCCCGAGCATGCGCAGCTGGCCTGGGCGCTTAACTGCATCACCGGATTCGGCGAAGCCTCCCGCATGACGCAGTTCAAGGACAAGACCCAGAAATCCGGCGCCGACGCGGCGACGCTGGGGCTGTTTGCCTACCCCACTCTTATGGCTGCCGACATCCTGCTCTACCAGACGGACCTGGTTCCGGTGGGAGAGGACCAGCGGCAACATCTGGAGCTGACCCGCAACCTGGCTCAGCGCTTCAACACCCGCTACGGGCAAACCTTCACCGTGCCCGAGGCCACCATCCTCAAGGCAAACGCCAAGATCTACGACCTGCAGAACCCCACGGCCAAGATGTCCAAGACCGGTGAGTCACCGAACGGCTCCATCCAGTTGCTGGAAGACCCCAGGATCGCAGCCAAACGCATTAAGTCCGCCGTCACCGACACCGGCACGGAAGTCCGGTTCGACGCGGAGGCCAAGCCCGGCGTGTCCAATCTGCTGGCCATCTACTCCACCCTGACCGGTAAGTCGGTGCCGGACCTTGAAACCGAATACCAGGGCAAGATGTACGGTCATCTGAAGGCGGATCTGGCAGATGTGATGGTGGAGTTCATCACGCCGCTGCGGAACCGCACCCACGAACTGATGGCGGATCCGGCCGAGCTGGACAGGCTGCTGGCCCAGGGTGCCGATCGTGCCCGCGAAATCGCGTCGGTAACGCTCGCGCAGGTGTACGAGCGCATGGGATTCCTGCCGTCACTGAGCCTGGCAGGGGTCCGCTAGGCCTATGTCCTCCGTCAGTAGAGCCGCCACGAACCACGCTGTGCGTGCCGGCAGCAACGCAGCTCCGGACACCCAGGACACCCGGGAATCTTCGGCGGGCGGACAGCGGAGCGACGTCATCAGCATCGGTGTCATTCTCGGGTTTCCAACGAGGATCGCGGCGGAACTCCAGCGCTGGCGGGCGTCCTTCGGTGATCCGCTGGCCGGCGTCGTCCCGGCCCACATCACGCTCGTGACCACCACGATGACCCGGGACTGGGAAGCGACGCGGAGTCACGTCCGCGAGGTCGCGCGCAGGCAGGAACCGTTCACCGTCACCATCGCGGGCACCGGGTCCTTCCGTCCGGTTTCTCCGGTGGTCTTCCTGAACGTCGAAGACGGCTTCGGGGACTGTGTGAGCCTGCACCAGCAGCTGCAGGCCGGGCCGCTGGAGTGTGAACTCCCCTTCGCCTATCACCCGCATGTCACCGTTGCGCACGATGTGGCCCCGGAAAGCCTCGATGAGGCCGAAACGGTGCTGAAAGATTACAGGGCCACGTTCCCGGTGGCTAGCATGGGACTCTACGAGCACGACGACAACGGCATTTGGCAGCTACGGGAAGAGCTTGACTTTGGTATCGAACCCAACGACGACGACGGCGGCCCAGACGACCCAAACGGCGCAACAGACGCCCGCTGAGCCGCCGCCGCCCAGCGATCTGGCCCGGCTGAAACTGGAAGTAATCCGCAAGAAGGTCGACTGGGGAAAGGCGCGCCGCTCCGGCGACGGCGGGCCGGCTGCGCTCCTGGCCATGATGCCGTGGCTGCTGGCCCGGCTCAACGCCTTCCGGCCGATGCGCGCCGTCCAGCATTACGGGCGCCAGCACGGTCCGCTGATGAGCGCCGGCATCGGCTTCCGGATGTTCTTCTCCATCACGGGTCTGCTGGCCACCGGCTTCTCGCTGGCCGGCCTGGTCCTCCGCGGACAGCCGGCCCTGCTGGAGCGCGTGGTCAGCAGCGTGGCCACGAACGCGCCCGGCCTCCTAAAGGTCGACGGCAGCGAGGGGCTGGTGGATCCGCAGGATCTGCTGAACCCCAGCGGCCTCGGCTGGGCCGCCGTCATCGCCGCCGTGGTGACCGTGGTGACCTCGCTGGGCTGGATCGACGGACTGCGCGACGGCGTGCGCGCAATGATGCAGCTCGGCCCGCTGAAGATGAACCCGGTCCTGCTCAGGCTGCACGACGCCGGGACCCTGTTGTTGCTGGGCGTCACCCTCGTGATCAGCGCCGGAGCCTCGCTGGTGTTTGGCACAGCCGCGGGCTGGGTGACCGAGCAGCTGAGCCTGGACCCGCTGCTGGCCGGGCCGCTGACCACCTCCGTCAAGATCGCCGTGCCGCTGCTGCTGGGCTGGGCCACGGCCCTGATCATGTTCCGCCTCGCCGCGGGGCTGAGGCTGGCCCGGCGGGCCCTGCTGGAAGGGACCATCCTCGCCGCGGTGGGCACGGCTGTGCTGCAGGTCTTCAGCGCCGAACTGCTGGCCAACGCCGGACGGAACCCCCTGCTGGCACCCTTCGCCATCATCATCGGCCTGCTGATCTGGTTCAACCTGGTCAGCCAGGTCTACCTGATCGCCGCCGCGTGGGCGGCGATCAGGAATGAAGACCTCAAGACGGAGCCCGCCAACAGGACAACGGGGTGGGGCGCCCGCCAGGTGCAGCCTGGCAAGACGCCCGTGGAGTCCGGCGCCCGGAAACGGCCGGCAGCAGCCGGGTTCAGGCGTCGAGGTGCTGCCCGGCCCACGCCGAAATAGTCGTCGAAGCGGGATAACGGCGACGGCGCCCGCACCTGAAAAGGTGAGGAGCGCCGTCGTCGTGGTTCTTCGGTTCCGGAAGAGCAGTGGCTAGATCTTGCGGGACAGAATTGCCTGCTTGACCTCGGCGATCGCCTGCGTGACCTGGATGCCGCGGGGGCAAGCCTCGGTGCAGTTGAAGGTGGTGCGGCAGCGCCACACCCCTTCCTTGTCGTTGAGGATCTCCAAGCGCATATCGCCGGCATCATCACGGGAATCGAAGATGAAGCGGTGCGCGTTCACAATTGCCGCCGGGCCGAAGTACTGCCCGTCGGTCCAGAACACCGGGCAGGACGAGGTGCACGCGGCGCAGAGGATGCACTTGGTGGTGTCGTCGAACCGTTCGCGGTCCTCGGCGGACTGCAGGCGTTCCTTGGTGGGCTCGTGGCCCCGGTTGATCAGGAAGGGCATAACCTCGCGGAAGGACTGGAAGAACGGCTCCATGTCCACGATCAGGTCCTTCTCCACCGGGAGGCCCTTGATCGGTTCCACCGTGATGGGCTTGGACGTGTCCAGATCCTTCAGCAGGGTCTTGCAGGCGAGCCGGTTGCGGCCGTTGATGCGCATGGCATCGGAACCGCAGACACCGTGGGCACAGGAGCGGCGGAACGAGACGCTGCCGTCGATTTCCCATTTAATCTTGTGCAGGGCGTCGAGGACACGGTCGGTGCCGTACATGGTGACCTTGAAGTCATCCCAGGTGGACTCGTCCGAGACCTCCGGGTTGTAGCGGCGCACCCGCAGGTGCACGTCGAAGGAGGGAATATCGCCGCCGCCTCCGATGTGGGCGGGCAATTCAATCTTGGAGGCTGGCTCAGCAAGTTCGGCGGTCATTTTAGTACTTCCTCACCATCGGCTCGTAACGGGTAAAGACCACGGGTTTGGTAGCCAGCCGGATCCCGGCGGTGACTGCGGCGGTCCCCGCCGCCCCCGCAGCCGGAACCTGCTCATCCTTGTACGCCATGGAGTGCTTCATGAATTTTTCGTCATCGCGCTCGGGGAAGTCCTCGCGGAAGTGGCCGCCCCGAGATTCCTCGCGGTGCAGGGCGGCCACAGTCATGACCTTGGCGAGCTCCAGCAGGAAGCCCAGTTCCACGGCCTCCAGCAGGTCCAGGTTGAAGCGCTTCCCCTTGTCCTGGACGCTGATGCGCTGGTACCGCTCCTCGAAGGACGCGATGTCCGTCAGGACCTGGTTCAGCGTGTCCGCGGTGCGGAACACCTGCATGTTGGCATCCATCGTGTCCTGCAGTTCCTTGCGGATTGCGGCGACCTTCTCGGTGCCGTCCGAGGTCCGGACGTGCTCCAGCAGCTCCAGCGTGGAGGCTTCCGGGTCGGCGGGGAGCTCCACAAAATCGGCGGTCTTGGCGTACTCCGCGGCGGCGATGCCGGCGCGCTTGCCGAAGACGTTGATGTCCAGCAGCGAGTTGGTGCCCAGCCGGTTGGAGCCGTGCACGGACACGCAGGCCACCTCGCCGGCGGCGTAAAGGCCCGGGACAACCGTGTTGTTGTCCTGGAGCACCTCGGCGCTGATGTTGGTGGGGATCCCGCCCATGGCATAGTGCGCCGTCGGGAAGACCGGGACCGGCTCCGTGTACGGCTCGACGCCCAGGTAGGTGCGGGCGAACTCGGTGATGTCCGGCAGCTTCGCGTCGATGTGCGCGGGCTCAAGGTGCGTCAGGTCCAGCAGGACGTAGTCCTTGTTCGGGCCGCAGCCGCGTCCCTCACGCACTTCGTTGGCCATGGAGCGGGCCACAATGTCGCGGGGGGCGAGGTCCTTGATGGTGGGGGCGTAGCGCTCCATGAAGCGCTCACCCTCGGAGTTACGCAGGATCGCGCCTTCGCCGCGGGCGGCCTCGGAGAGGAGGATGCCCAGACCGGCGAGGCCTGTCGGGTGGAACTGGAAGAACTCCATGTCCTCCAGCGGAATGCCGCGGCGGAATGCGATACCCATGCCGTCACCGGTGAGGGTGTGGGCATTGGAGGTGGTCTTGAAGACCTTGCCGGCGCCGCCGGTGGCGAACACCACGGACTTGGCCTGGAAGACATGCAGCTCGCCGGAGGCGAGGTCATAGGAGACGACGCCGGCAACGCGCTTCTGCTTGTACGGGGTGCCGTCCTCGCGGACAGCGTCTTCCTCGACGGTCAGCAGGTCCAGGACGTAGTACTCGTTGTAGAACTCAACGTTGTGCTTGACGCAGTTCTGGTACAGCGTCTGCAGGATCATGTGGCCGGTGCGGTCGGCGGCGTAGCAGGCGCGGCGGACCGGAGCCTTGCCGTGGTCGCGGGTGTGGCCGCCGAAACGGCGCTGGTCAATCCGGCCCTCCGGGGTGCGGTTGAACGGCAGGCCCATCTTTTCCAGGTCCAGGACGGCGTCGATCGCTTCCTTCGCCATGACCTCGGCGGCATCCTGGTCAACCAGGTAGTCGCCGCCCTTGATCGTGTCGAAGGTGTGCCACTCCCAGTTGTCTTCCTCGACGTTGGCAAGCGCTGCACACATGCCGCCCTGCGCCGCGCCGGTGTGGGAGCGGGTGGGGTAAAGCTTGGTCAGTACTGCTGTTCGCGCGCGCTGACCTGATTCGATCGCCGCGCGCATCCCGGCGCCACCGGCACCGACGATGACGACGTCGTACTTATGGACCTGCATACCAGACGCTCTTTCTCTCAAAATTCGCTAACAAACCACCGGCAGGCGGAGCCTGCCCGGTGAAACCTCCGCCTGCGCATGGCAGACAGGATCGGTTGCCGTGCGGGGACCCGCAGTACGGGATGTCCCGGCCGGCGGCGCCGCTAGGCGCGGCTACGGCGCGGGGCAGAAGCCGCCGGGCAGCTGGACGCCGTTGACCACGGGGCATGGGTCAAAGGTGAAGATGACCAGGGTGCCCAGGACGATGATGACGGTGGTGGCCGCGTAGAGCACGATCTTCAGCCAAAGACGAGTCGAGTCCTTCTCGGCGTAGTCGTTGATGATGGTGCGGACGCCGTTCGTGCCGTGCAGCATCGCCAGCCACAGCATGGCCAGGTCCCAGGCCTGCCAGAACGGATCGGCCCACTTGCCGGCCACGAAGCCGAAGTCAATGGCCTTGATGCCTTCACCCACGAGCAGGTTGACGGTCAGGTGCCCGAAGATCAGGACCACCAGCACCACTCCGGACAGCCGCATAAAGAGCCAGGCGATCATTTCGAAGTTGCCCCGGGAGGCACCGTTGCGGCGGTACTGCGGAGCAATCCGGTCGCTGCCGACCTTCGCCGCTGCGCTGCGGGGACTCTGGATTTCAGTTGCACTCATGGCTTAGTGACCTCCGAGGGCGAGGGAAAGGTGGCGGATGGAGAAACCCACCATAACGACGACCCAGAGGGCCAGAACCGTCCACAGCATCTGGCGCTGGTACTTGGCGCCTTTCTTCCAGAAATCGACGGCGATGATCCGGAGTCCGTTGAAGGCGTGGAACACAATCGCTGCGACAAGGCCCGTTTCGCCCAGGGCCATCAGAGGGTTCTTGTAGGCGCCGATCACGGCGTTGTAGGCCTCGGGGGACACACGCACCAATGAGGTGTCCAGCACATGGACCAACAAGAAGAAGAAAATCACTACACCGGTAATACGGTGTCCAACCCAGGACCACATGCCTTCACGGCCGCGATACAAGGTGCCAGCTGGTTTTGTCGGCACTGAATAAACCTCCCTGCAACACAGCGGCGCTGGCATGGGATCCACGCGGGGGGAACGCCTGCTGCGAGAGCACTCGTAAGCTCAAGCCTAAATCTAGGCTCCGCCCACAGCTTATTCAATTCAGCCACCCGTCGGTGACGGCGACCGGCGGGGTTTTCGGCCGGTTTTGAGACGAACGCCACATTCCTCTGGGACTGCGGGGGTCCTGCGGCGGTGTCCGGGGCCAGGTTAAAGGGCGTCCCAATTCCGTTCGGCTAAAGTGGCGGTGATGACTACTGACGAAGCGACAAACCAAGATTCACCCCTGAGCCGTTTTATTGCGGTGATTCCGGCGGGCGGTGTGGGGACCCGCCTCTGGCCCCTGTCGCGGGCCGCTGCCCCGAAGTTCCTGCACGACCTCACGGGTTCGGGCAGCACGTTGCTGCGTGCAACCTACGACCGCCTCGAGCCGCTGGCCGGCGAACGCGTCCTCGTGGTGACCGGAACCGCCCACCGCGCGGCCGTCTGCCGTCAGCTTCCCGAGATCCAGGATGCCGATCTGGTGCTCGAAAGCGAGCCGAAGGATTCCGGCGCGGCTATCGGCCTTGCCGCGGCCATTTTGCATGAGCGGGACCCGGACGCCATCATGGGCTCCTTCGCCGCAGACCAGGTCATCAGCCCGGACAACCTTTTCCAGGATGCCGTCCGGGAGGCCATCCACACCGCCGCGGCCGGCAAGATCGTCACCATCGGGATTAAGCCGACCCACCCGTCCACGGGCTTCGGCTACATCCGGGCGGGCCAGAACCTCAGCGTGCCCGGCGCCCCGAGCGCCCAAGCCGTCGTCGAGTTCGTGGAGAAGCCGAGCGAGGAAGTCGCCCAGCAGTACGTGGACAGCGGCGAATACGTCTGGAACGCGGGCATGTTCGTCGCCCCCGTCTCGCTGATGCTCAAGCACCTGGAAGCCAACCAGCCCGAACTCTTTGCCGGGCTGCAGGAAATCGCCAAGGCCTGGGACACGCCGCAGCGCGACGAGGTCACGGCCCGCGTCTGGCCCACCCTCCCCAAGATCGCCATCGACTACGCCGTCGCAGAACCGGCCGCTGCCGCCGGCGACGTCGCGGTGGTCCCCGGAACCTTCCGCTGGGACGACGTCGGGGACTTCGCCTCGGTGGGAAGGCTCAACAGCGCCAAGGAAGTCGATGACGTCACCGTGATCGGCGAGGGCGCCCGCGTCTTTACCGAAAACGCCAGCGGCGTCGTCGTTTCCGACACCAAACGCGTGATAGCCCTGATCGGCATCAAGGACGTGGTCATTGTCGACACCCCGGATGCCCTGCTGGTCACCACCAAAGAACACTCCCAGCGCGTGAAGCAGGCCGTGGACGCCCTCAAGGCCAGCGGCGACACCGACGTCCTCTAGATCCGCGCCGGGTGGATCTGCGCCGGATGTTCCGCAACCCGTAACGCGCCGTAGGCGATGCCGCTATTTGTTGTGCGCTCGCTAGAGTTATGCCGTGCGCAATTACACTACTGAAGCTGAGCCCACCCCTTTGGTGGGGCCGTGGCTGGAGCCGATCCTGCCGGAGCTGATCGCTTTCCGCCGTGACTTGCATGCGCACCCGGAGCTGTCGTTCAAAGAGTTCCGCACCACGGACAAACTCGTGAAGCGGCTCGAGGAAGCCGGGCTTAGGCCCCGCCGGCTCGAAGGCACCGGCCTGACAGTGGATATCGGCGACGGCCCCATCGCCACCGCCCTCCGCGGCGACATCGACGCCCTGCCCATCATCGAGGAAACCGGCCTCGAGTTTGCGTCGAAGAACCACGGCGTCACGCATGCCTGCGGCCACGATGTCCATGCCACCACCATGCTCGGTGCCGCCCTGATCCTGCAGCGCATGCACGAGCAGAAACCACTGCGCGGTTCGGTGCGGATCATCTTCCAGCCGGCCGAGGAAACCATGCCCGGCGGCGCCCAGGCCTGCATCGAGCAGGGGGTCCTCGTGGGCGTGCCCCGCATCTTCGCCCTGCACTGCGATCCCCGGATCGACGTGGGCCGGATCGGCACCCGGATAGGCGCCATCACCTCAGCCTCGGACACGATCAAGATTGAACTGACCGGACGCGGCGGCCATACCTCACGGCCGCACCTGACCGAGGAACTCGTTTTCGCCCTCGCGCAGATCGCGGTCAACGTCCCGGCGGTGCTCTCCCGCCGGGTGGACGTCCGCAGCGGCGTGTCCGTGGTCTGGGGCCAGATCTCCGCCGGTTCGGCACCCAACGCCATTCCGGCCAGCGGGTACATGGCCGGCACCATGCGCTGCCTGGACCGCGACGCCTGGCACAGTGCCGGGAAGATCCTCGACGACGTCGTGCAGCAGATCGCGGCGCCCTACGGCGTCGACGTGCATCTCGAACACACCCGCGGCGTGCCTCCGGTGGTGAACTCGGAACATGAAACTGCCCTGATCGAGGCCGCCGCGCGCGCCGAGATCGGCGAAGGCGCCGTGGTCCTGACCCCGCAGTCCATGGGTGGCGAGGACTTCGCCTGGTTCCTCGCGGACCTTCCGGGAGCCATGATGCGGCTAGGTACCAAGACCCGCGGCGGCGAAGAGTACGATCTGCACCGCGGAGACTATATCCTCGACGAACGCGCCCTGGGACTGGGGATCCGGGTCCTGACAGCCGCGGCCCTCCGGTCCCTCCGCGACCTCTAGCCCCCACCGCCGGTGCCGTAAGTGGCGGGTCTGGCAGCGCCGAGGTGAGAGTTCGCGCCCATTGTTGAACGCTCCATGGGCGCGAAGTCTCACCTCGGCGCCGGACGGCGGCGGCCTGTCACTCCGCTGAAGGAACGCTCGACGGCGGTTCTGCGTCGGGTCATAGGCGTTCCACACCAAAACAACTGCGCATCGGCGTCGCGGGCCTCGCCACATTCGCCACCTCGCCACCTCGCCACCTCGCCACCTCGCCACATTCGCCACCCTTCGCTGCCCCTCGCTGCCCCTCGAGCGTAATCCGCAGGGTGGGACCGGCGCCTGTTGCCGCCGAGGTGAGAGTTCGCGCCCATGGTGCCCGAGAATCATGGGCGCGAAGTCTCACCTCGGCGAACCCTGCCGCAACTCAGTTGTGCACAATTCAATTGCGGGCTATGGTTAGGTCATGACCGACGCCCCCCGCCTCAGCACGCCCCGCCTCAACCGGCAGGTCTGTTTTGCCATGTACTCGGCCTCGCGTGCAGCCACGGCGGCCTACCGTCCACTGCTCGACGAACTGAACCTGACGTACCCGCAGTACCTGGTGATGCTGGTGCTCTGGGAAGACCAGCCCCGCAGCGTCCGGGAACTGGGGGAGGAGCTGGGGCTGGACTCCGGCACACTCTCCCCGCTGCTTAAGCGGCTCGAAGCCCTCGGGTTCGTCGAACGACGGCGGTCCGCCGCCGACGAGCGCCGGGTTGAGGTCTTCCTGACGGAGGCCGGCGCCGCGCTGAGCGCCCGCGCCGCCGCCGTCCCGCAAAGACTCGCCGACGCCGCCGGACTGCCGGCCGCCGAACTGGACCAGCTCCGCGAGACGCTCGGCCGGCTCACCGCGGCGCTGCACAGCGCGCGCTGATTACCCCGCGCTGACCGCCTCCCTGCCTGCACCGCCGATGCGGACGGCGTCGCCGACGCGGCCTGCACCCCTGGCGCGGCCGGCGTCGTGATCGTGGGAGGCGCGTCAAATCGCCGGACGCTTGGCGCGATGCAGCAGGCTTCCGGCTAGTTCCCCGCCCAACACCTTGGCTTCAGCAGATTTTCCCCAACAGATCGGAACCCCTTGAAGACTCTTTACACCGCAGAAGCACTCGCCTCGGGCGAAGGCCGGGACGGCAACGCCCGCACCCGGGACGGCAAACTCAACGTGACCCTGGCCAGCCCAGTGGAACTCGGCGGCAACGGCGAAGGGACCAACCCCGAGCAGCTGTTCGCCGCGGGCTACGCGGCGTGCTTCCATTCCGCGCTGCGGCTCGTCGGACGCAAGGAGAAAGCGGACCTGACGGATTCCGCCGTCGCCGCCAAGATCCACTTTGGTGCCCTCGCCGACGGTGCCGGTTACGGCCTCGCCGCCGAACTCGAGATCGCGCTGCCCGCCGTGGACCGCAGCACCGCGGAATCCCTCGTGGCCAAGGCACACCAGATCTGCCCCTATTCCAATGCCACCCGAGGCAACATGGCAGTCGACATCACCATCCTGGAGGTAGCAGCATGAGCGCCAATACCGGAGAAACCGCCACGATTTCCGCCCTCACCAGGGAGATCCGGCTGGCATCCCGGCCGCACGGCCGCCCCGTGCCGGCGAACTTCCGGCTTACGGAAACCAACCTGCCGGAGCTGCAGGAGGGCCAGGTCCTGGTCCGCAACCTCTACATCTCGGTAGACCCCTACATGCGCGGCCGGATGAACGACGTGAAATCCTACTCGGCGCCCTTCAAACTGGACGAAGCGATGGAGGGCGGCGCCGTGGGCGAGGTCATCGCCTCCCGCTCGAGCGACCGCACGGTGGGGGACACCGTGGTCCATGCGCTGGGCTGGCGCGAATACGCCGTGCTCGATGCGGCCGCAACGTCTCCGGTGCACACCGATCTTGCCCCGGCGTCCGCTTTCCTCGGTGCGCTCGGCATGACCGGCCTCACCGCCTATGCCGGCCTGCTCAAGGTCGCCGAGTTTAAGTCCGGCGAGGTGGTCTTCGTCTCCGGCGCCGCAGGTGCCGTTGGTTCCTTGGTGGGGCAGATCGCCAAAGCCAAGGGCGCCTCCCGCGTCATCGGCAGCGCCGGCTCCGCGGAAAAGGTGGCCCGCCTCCTGGAACTGGGCTTCGACGCCGCATTCAACTACCACGACGGACCCGTTGCCGAGCAGCTCGCCGGGGCCGCCGGGGAACGCGGCATCGACGTGTACTTCGACAACGTCGGCGGGGAACACCTGGAGGCCGCACTGGGGGCGCTCACGGTTGGCGGCCGGGTAGCGATGTGCGGCGCCATTTCGCAGTACAACTCCACCGAACCCACCCCGGCCCCGCGGAACCTGATGCAGGCCATCGGCAAGCAGCTGACGCTCAAGGGCTTCCTGGTGGGCGGCTACTGGCAGCACATGGCCGAGTTTGTCGGGACTATGTCCGGCTGGCTGGCCGACGGAACCGTGCGCTACGACGAGACGGTGGTGGACGGTCTGGACAACGCTCCGCAGGCCTTTATGGATCTGCTGGACGGCGTGAACACCGGCAAGATGCTGGTCCGGATCTAATACGGCGAAGCCGGCCGCCCGGTGTAACCCTCAAGCCTCCCGGCGAAGGCCCCCGGCCCCGTTTCCTCCAAGGATCCGGCGCCGGGGGTGCTTGTGCATCCGCGGACGAAGCAGCGGCGGCTACCGCTTGGTAACAAGTTCTCAACAATCCGGGGGATCACAGTGAACTGTGCTACTTGGACGTGTCCTGGGACACTAAAGTAGCTTGCATCAGTGCGCCTCGGCGCAGTGCTGCGAACTCCATCAGTGAAAACAGCGTTTCAGCGGCAATACCGCCAACAGACACTCATTGAACCCCTGTCGCAGCGCCTACTCTTTCTTCCTGGAGGAAAATTGAAGAACTCACTGCGTGCAACCCTCAAGCGCGGTTCAATGACCGGCGTCGCCACCGCCGGTGCGGCTGCTCTCCTGCTCACCGGTTGCGGGGCCGCCCCGGACGCCGGCAGCAGCGCCACCAAAACGGCCAGCAACTACACGGGCTGCATCGTGTCCGACTCCGGTGGATTTGACGACCAGTCGTTCAACCAGTCCTCCTACGAAGGCCTGAAGAAGGCTGAGAAGGACCTGGGCATCAAAGTCAACGAGGCCGAGTCCAAAACCAACAACGACTTCGAGCCCAACCTGCGCGCCATGGTCACGGCCGGCTGCAACCTGACCGTCACGGTAGGCTTCCTGCTCGGCGACGCCACCAAGGCCCAGGCCACGGCGAACCCGGACAAGCGCTTCGCCATCGTTGACTACAGCTACGATCCCGCCGTCAGCAACGTCAAGCCGATCATCTACGACACGGCCCAGGCCGCCTTTATGGCCGGCTACCTCGCGGCAGGCACCACCAAGACCGGAACGGTTGCCACCTTCGGCGGTATCAAGATCCCCACGGTCACCATCTTTATGGACGGCTACGCCGACGGTGTGAAGTACTACAACGAGAAAAAGGGCAAGAGCGTCAAGGTTCTGGGCTGGGACAAAGCCAAGCAGGACGGCTCCTTCACCGGCGACTTCGAGAAGCAGGACAAGGGCAAGCAGTTCACCCAGAACTTCCTGGACCAGGGTGCGGACATCGTAATGCCCGTCGCCGGTCCGGTCGGCAAGGGTGCCGGCGCGGCGCTGAAGGAAGCCAAGGCAGCAGGCAAGGACGTCAAGCTCATCTGGGTTGACTCCGACGGCTTCCTCACGGCACCGGACTACAAGGACATCATGCTCTCCTCCGTTATGAAGCAGATGGGCGAGGCCGTTGAGGCCGTTGTGAAGGAGGACAAGGACGGCAAGTTCACCAATACCCCGTACGTCGGCACCCTCGCGAACGACGGCGTGCAGCTGGCTCCGTTCCACGATCAGGCGTCCGCCGTTCCGGCTGAGCTGAAGACGGAGCTGGACCAGATCAAGAAGGACATTGCCGACGGCAAGCTGAAGGTTGAATCCGCAGCAAGCCCGAAGGCCTAGCCTCCTCCGTTCAGCGCCACGGCCCGTACGGTCAATCACCGCACGGGCTGTGGCGCTTTTCGTTGAGCGGGCTCCGGCCCGCGCCCGGCCGCAGGCACTAGGCTTGTGCTGCAGCCCCACGTCCCGTCCGGGCCACGTTGTCCGGACACTTCGAGATTGGTCAGAGTTTTGAAACTTGAACTCAAGGGGATCACCAAACGCTTCGGCTCCCTGATAGCCAACGATCACATCGATGTGGTCGTTGAACCCGGGCAGATCCACTGTCTGCTCGGCGAGAACGGCGCTGGCAAGTCCACGCTGATGAACGTCCTGTACGGACTGTACGAACCCACCGAGGGACAGATCCTCGTCGACGGCAAGCCCGTCACCTTCCGCGGGCCGGGGGACGCCATGGCGGCAGGCATCGGCATGGTACACCAGCACTTCATGCTGGTCCCGGTCTTCACCGTTGCCGAAAACGTGGCCCTCGGCGCGGAAACCACCAAAGCCGGAGGATTCCTGAATCTGGCGGACACCCGCCGGAAGATCCGGGAGATTTCAGACCGGTACGGCTTCGACGTCGATCCCGACGCCCTGATCGAGGACCTGCCCGTCGGCGTGCAGCAGCGCGTCGAAATCATCAAGGCCCTGGTCCGCGACGCCAAGGTGCTCATCCTCGATGAGCCCACGGCCGTGCTGACCCCGCAGGACACCGATGAGCTGCTGGACATTATGCGCCAGCTCAAGAGCCACGGAACTTCCATCGTCTTCATTTCGCACAAGCTCCGCGAGGTCAAGGCCGTCTCCGACACCATCACGGTGATCCGGCGCGGCAAGGTGGTCGGCACTGCCAGTCCCGCGGCCTCGACGACGGAACTCGCGTCCATGATGGTGGGCCGCGCGGTCAACCTGACCCTGGACAAGGCACCGGCCCAGCCGCAGGAAAAGACCTTCCAGGTCCAGGACCTCACGGTCATTGCGCCGAGCGGACAGCACGTCGTGGACGGCATCAGCTTCGACATCGCACGCGGCGAGATCCTGGCCGTCGCCGGTGTGCAGGGCAACGGCCAGACGGAACTGACCGAGGCCATCCTGGGCTTGCAGGACCGCGTCCACGGCTCCATCCTGCTGGACGGCGAGGAACTCCTGGGCCTCAGCGTCAAGGATGTCCTCAACGCCGGCGTCGGCTTCGTGCCCGAGGACCGCTCCGTCGACGGCCTGATCGGCACGTTTTCCATCGCGGAGAACCTTATCCTGGACCGCTACGACCAGGCCCCCTTCGCCAAAGGCATCAGCATGAACCCGGCCAGGGTCCTGGAGAACGCGAAGACCCGGATCGACGAGTTCGATGTGCGGACGCCGTCCGGTTCGCTGGCCGCCGGGACCCTGTCCGGCGGTAACCAGCAGAAGCTGGTGATGGCCCGGGAGCTTTCCCGGCCGCTGCGGCTCTTCATCGCCTCCCAGCCCACCCGGGGCGTGGATGTGGGTTCCATTGAGTTCCTGCACAAGCGCATCGTGGCGGAGCGGGACCACGGCACCCCGGTCATGATCGTCTCCACCGAACTGGACGAGGTGATCGAGCTCGCCGACCGGATCGCCGTGCTCTACAAGGGCAAGCTGGTGGGAATTGTCCCGGCCGGCACCGGCCGCGACGTCCTCGGCCTCATGATGGCCGGGCTGTCCCCGGACGATGCCCATGCCGACAGCGCCACCAGGAACCAGGCAACCGCCCCGGCCCCGATCCCGGCGGCCGCCGCCCACCCCGCGCAGGATTCCACCGCCAGCGCCGTAGGAGACGACCTTGACTGACAAGAACCCGCCGGGACACCCGGCTGACCCGGGTCCGGGCGAGTCCCAGGAAACGCCGGCACCGGAAGCACACGTCCCCGGGCAGGAGGCGGCGGCAGCCGGTGCTGCCAACGCCACCTCGCTCGATACCGCAGGCGGCGCAATTCGCCCGTCGGCCGTCCCGGTCTCCGGCCAGAGCGGAACCATCCCCGGCGGCCCGGACTCCGTACTGCGCAAGATCTTCACCGGCAGCGGCATGGTTTCCGTCCTTGCTGTGCTGCTCGCCCTGATCCTCGGCGGCCTGCTCATTGCCAGCACCGACAAGCAGGTCAGTGCCACGGCCGGCTACCTCTTTGCCCGGCCCGGTGACTTCCTGTCCGCCGTCTGGTCAGCCGCCACCCGCTCCTACGTGGCGCTCTTCCAGGGATCCGTGTTCAACCCCCGCGGCGCAACAGTGGCCGGGCAGTTCGCCCCGCTGATGGAAACGCTCACCATCGCCACCCCGCTGATCACCGCCGGCCTGGGGGTCGCCCTGGCATTCCGGGCCGGCCTGTTCAACATCGGTGCGCAGGGACAGATCATCATGGCCG
The DNA here is from genome assembly GCF_059383435.1 of Pseudarthrobacter sp. HLT1-7. Lineage (NCBI taxonomy): Bacteria > Bacillati > Actinomycetota > Actinomycetes > Micrococcales > Micrococcaceae > Pseudarthrobacter > Pseudarthrobacter sp. HLT1-7. The sequence continues at coordinate 77,676 of NZ_JBWZCH010000005.1, forward strand.
GCATCCTGGCTTCCTGGGTCGGCTTCGCGCTGCACCTGCCGCTGGGTCTGCACCTGCTGCTGGTACTCCTCGCGGGCGTCGTCGGCGGCGCCGTCTGGGGCGGGATCGTCGGCTTGCTCAAGGCCAGGACCGGAGCCCACGAGGTCATCGTGACCATCATGTTCAACTACATAGCGCTCTACCTGGTGCGGTATCTGCTCGACACCCCGGCGTTCCAGCGGCCGGGGGAGACCACCCCGATCTCCCCGATCCTCGATGCGACCGCCGTCTACCCGCAGATTCTGGGCAGCCAGTACCGCCTGCACCTCGGGTTCCTGCTGGCGATCGCTGCCACTGTGTTCGTCTGGTGGCTGCTAAACCGTTCCACGGTGGGCTTCGAATTCCGGGCCGTCGGCGCCAACCCCCAGGCAGCACTGACCGCCGGCATCAACGTTCCCCGCGCCACCATTCTGGTGATGGCTATCGCCGGTGGCCTGGCCGGGCTGTCCGGCGTCGCGCAGGTGGCGGGCACCGAGAAGGTACTCACCGACGGCGTCGCCGCCACCTACGGCTTCGATGCCATCACCGTTGCACTGCTGGGACGCTCGACGCCGTGGGGCACCTTCGCTGCAGGTGTGCTGTTCGGTGCCTTCCGCGCCGGCGCCGTCCAGATGCAGATCCAGACCGGCACCCCGATCGACATTGTGCTTGTGGTCCAGTCCCTGATCGTGCTCTTCATCGCCGCCCCTCCGCTGGTCCGCTCGGTGTTCGGCCTGACCCCGCGAAAGAAGAAGGCCGCATCCGCGGGGAAATCCCAGAAGGCAGCAACCACCGGAGGTGCAGCATGAGCACAACAGCAACATCGCCCGTTCCGGGAAAGCCCCAGCAGGGAAAGCCCCAGCCGGGAAAGTCCCGGCCAGCCCGGGATCACACTCCGGCGGTCTCCGCCAAACCCGTAACGTGGAAGTTGCCCGTGACGCTGCTGGTTCTGGGCGTCGTGGCGTTCATCTTCTTCGGCCTGCTCGGCCCGAACCAGACGGCGAAATTCGGCATCTCCTCCAGCGGCGACTTTTTCCAGTTGCCCGCGATCGAAGTGCCTGCCTTCCTCGCCGGGATTGTGCTTTCCGTGATCATGCTGGGCCTCGCGGGCTACGCCTTGGCCCTGAAAACAAAAAACCAGCGGCCGCCGGGCTGGCTGCAGATCGCGTTCATAGTCCTGTTCGTGGCCGCGTTCCTGATCTGGGTTGTCGGCGGGGCCCGTACCCCGAGCATCTCGCTGGCCGGCCTCATCGCGGGTTCGGTGACCCTAGCCGTGCCGCTGGTCTTCGGATCCCTCTCGGGAGTGCTGTGCGAACGCGTCGGCGTCGTCAACATCGCCATCGAGGGCCAGCTCCTGGGCGGCGCCTTCACTGCCGCGATTGTGGCCACCCTGACGAAGAGTCCGTTCATCGGCCTGATCGCGGCTGCCATTGCCGGTGCGGCCGTGTCCATGGTGCTGGCACTGTTCAGCATCAAGTACGTGGTCAATCAGATCATCGTCGGCGTCGTGCTGAACGTCCTGGTTTCCGGCGTCACCGGCTTCCTGTTCAGCACCGTGATGCAGGCGGACAAAGCGCAGTTCAACTCGCCCGGACGGCTCCCCATCATCGACATCCCGGTCCTGTCCAGCATCCCGGTGCTCGGTCCGATCCTGTTCAAACAGTCCGTCGTGGGCTACCTCATGTACGTCGCGGTCATCGTGGTGTGGGTTGGGCTGTTCAAGACCAAATGGGGCCTTCGCGTCCGGGCCGTGGGCGAGCACCCGCAGGCCGCTGACACCATGGGCATCAAGGTCAACGCGACCCGCTTCTGGAACGTCACGCTGGGCGGCGCGATCGCCGGCATCGGCGGTTCGTTTTTCACCCTCGTGGCGATCGACAGTTTCACCAAGGAGATTTCCGGCGGCCGCGGCTTCATCGCCCTTGCCGCGCTGATCTTCGGCCGCTGGAACCCGATCGGCGCGTTCTTCGCCGCACTGCTGTTCGGCTTTGCCGACAACCTGCAGAGCATCGTGACGATCATCGGCACCCCGGTGCCGAGCCAGTTCATGGCCATGCTGCCGTACCTCGTGACGGTGCTTGCCGTGGCCGGACTCGTCGGCCGCTCCAGGCCGCCGGCCGCCAGCGGCATACCGTACGTCAAGGGATGACGGCGGACGACGGCGGGGCCGGGGACCAGCGCACCGGCGTCGACTGGGGCGCCCTCAAAGCCGCCGCGGTCCACGCTATGAACAACGCCTACGCACCGTATTCGAAGTTTGCGGTGGGGGCAGCAGCCCTCACCGCGGACGGCCGGATCGTCAGCGGCTGCAATGTTGAAAACGCAAGTTACGGGCTGACCCTGTGCGCCGAGTGTGCCCTCGTGGGTAACCTGCAGATGACCGGTGGCGGCCTGCTGCGCGCCTTCTACTGCGTCGACGCCGGCGGCAACGTCCTGATGCCGTGCGGACGCTGCCGGCAGCTGCTCTACGAATTCCGGGCTCCGGACATGGAGCTTATGACCACCCAGGGAATCAGGACCATGGACCAGGTCCTTCCCGATGCCTTTGGACCCCAACACCTGGAGGAACCCCAGTGACACAAACTTCAAACACGACCGAAGCGTTCGACGCCGTCGACATCATCCGCATCAAGCGGGACAAGGGCGTGCTCAGCCCCGCCCAGATCGATTGGACCATCGACGCCTACACCCGCGGCGCCATCGCCGACGAGCAGATGGCCGCCCTGAACATGGCCATCCTGCTCAACGGCATGGACCGGGCCGAGATCTCCCGCTGGACCGCAGCGATGATCGCCTCGGGGGAACGGATGGACTTCTCCAGCCTGCGCCGGCCCGACGGCGGCGTCAAGCCCACGTCCGATAAGCACTCCACGGGAGGCGTAGGGGACAAGATCACCCTCCCGCTGGCACCCCTCGTGGCGGTCTTCGGGGTGGCCGTGCCCCAGCTCTCGGGCCGCGGGCTGGGCCACACCGGCGGCACCCTGGATAAGCTCGAATCGATCCCGGGCTGGCGTGCGGCGCTGAGCAACGAGCAAATGCTGGCCCAGCTCCAGGACGTGGGCGCTGTCATCTGCGCCGCGGGCGCCGGACTGGCCCCGGCGGACAAGAAGCTCTATGCCCTGCGCGATGTCACCGGCACGGTCGAGGCCATCCCGCTGATCGCCTCTTCGATCATGAGTAAGAAGATCGCCGAAGGCACCGGCTCGCTGGTGCTGGACGTCAAGGTGGGCAGCGGGGCGTTTATGAAGAACGTTGCGCGGGCCCGTGAACTGGCCGAGACCATGGTGGCCCTGGGCAAGGATGCCGGGGTCAACACGGTGGCGCTGCTGACCAACATGGACACGCCCCTGGGCCTCACCGCGGGCAACGCGATCGAGGTCGAGGAATCGGTCGAGGTGCTTGCCGGGGGAGGCCCGGAAGACGTCGTCGAACTCACCGTCCGGCTCGCCGAAGAGATGCTCGCCTGCGCCGGTGTCCACGACGCCGACCCCCGGGCAGCCCTGAAGGACGGCCGGGCCATGGACGTCTGGAACCGCATGATCGAGGCGCAGGGCGGGGATCCCCGCGCCAAGCTGCCGGTTGCCAGGGAATCCGAGATCATCTACGCCCCGGCCGACGGCGTCCTGGTGGAACTCGACGCCATGGCCGTCGGCGTCGCGGCCTGGCGTCTCGGCGCCGGGCGTGCCCGCAAGGAAGACCAGGTCCAGGCAGGTGCGGGCGTCCGCATGCATGCCAAGCCGGGCGCCTTGGTGCGGGCCGGGGAACCGCTCATGACCCTGCTGACGGACACCCCGGAGAAGTTCGAGCGGGCCAAGGAAGCGCTGGAGCACGCCGTCGTAATTGCCCCGGAGGGCTCCCGCCCGGCGCAGCAGCTCATCATCGACCGCATCGCCTGAGAAACCCGGCTTGCCCTATCACTTGTGGTCCCCAAACCCGTGGTTTGGCAGCCACAAGTGATAGGGCAACCAGCGGGCGGCCGGCAGTACACTTGTCCCCACAGCAATGCTCCCGGTGTTCGTTAGGAAACAGTGCAGGCAATCAACGATTTCATTCTGGCCGCCGCAGGCCAGCCCTGGGTGCTGCTGGTCGTTTTCGCCTGCTGCGTGATTGACGGCTTCTTTCCGCCGATCCCCAGCGAATCCGTGGTCGTCGGGCTGGCGGCCGTGGCCGCCACGGCCGACGTTCCGAACCCGCTGCTCCTGGCCGCGGTTGCCGCCGCCGGGGCCTTCTTGGGCGACAACACGGCCTATTTGATCGGCCGCGGCACCGGAACGCAGCGCTGGGCCTGGATGCGCGGGCCCCGGATCCAGAGGGCCTTCCGCTGGGCCGGTGCCGAACTGCGCAAGCGGCCGGCGTCGCTGATCCTCGTGGCCCGGTTCGTGCCGGTCGGCCGGGTTGCGGTCAACCTGACGGCCGGCGCCACGCACTACCCGCGGGCCCGGTTCGTGGGGCTGACGGTGCTCTCGGCGGTGCTCTGGGCGAGCTACTCCGTGGCGATCGGGCTTTTCTTCGGCCAGTGGTTCGAGGAGAACCATCTGCTGGGCGTCATTGTCGCCGTCGTCTGCGCGATTGGCCTGGGCATCGCGCTGGACCTTGTCATCAGCAGGGTGCGCGGGAAGCTCCCGCAGGACACGGAGCCCGTCCCGCCATCGGAGCCCTAGAAGCGGACTGAATTCCGCGGCCGGAACGTAGCGGATACCTGCCAGCCGTGGGACACTGAAGAGCGCTTACCGACACTTCCCTAGGAGCACTCCCCGCGTGGAATTCATCAATGAGGCTATCCTCCATGCCGCGGGACAATGGTGGATTTATCCGGTTCTCCTGGTCTTTTGCTTCATTGACGGCTTCGTGCCCATTCTGCCGAGCGAAACTCTGATCGTCGCCCTGGGCGCCCTCTCCGTGACGTCCGGCGAACCCAATATGTGGCTGGTCATGGCCGCCGGCGCCCTTGGGGCCATCGCCGGTGACAATATGGCCTACCTGCTGGGCCGGCACGTCGGCGTCGAGCGCTTCCGCTGGATGCGCAAACCCAAGGTTCAGAAGGCCCTGCACTGGGCCCGTTACGAGCTCGACAAACGCGGCGCGATGCTGATTTTCACGGCCCGCTATATTCCGGTGGGGCGCGTGGCCGTCAACTGGATTGCCGGCACCACCGGCTACCCCCGGCGGCGCTTCATCGTCCTGGACTTTTTTGCCTCCATCACCTGGGTGGCCTACTCGGCGGGCATCGGGGTCCTGGCCGGGAACTGGGTCCACGAACACCCCCTGCTCGGCGTCGGGATCGCCGTCGCCTTCGCCATCGTGCTTGGCATCGTCATTGATCACTTGCTGACCTGGCTGCACCGCTGGCGCGACACCCGCGGCGCCGCCGCGGCCACCAGCCGGGCCGCCGGGCACGCCTCCGACGCGAATGCCACCCACTCCGGGGCGCACCCCGAGCCGGCGCCCGCACCGGCGGCCGCCCATTCGCCGGCACCGGCGCATTCGTCCGCGCCTTTGCACCCGCCCGTGCCGGCCCAGGCCGACGCCGACGCCTGAGTCCGCTCTTCGGGCAAATCCCGATCCAGCCCTTGTCCGGCTGGCATTGCACGCCCTCCGACCCTAAGGTTGGAACGTGACTGAGACTATTCCTGACGCTGCCCCTGACCTCGACTTTGACCTGAAGGGCCTCCCCAAGGTTTCCCTTCACGACCACCTGGACGGCGGACTTCGTCCGGCCACCATCATTGAACTTGCCGAGGCCGCGGGACACACCCTGCCCTCGACGGACCCCGTCGCGCTGGGGGAGTGGTTCCGCGAGTCAGCCGACTCAGGGTCCCTGGTCCGCTACCTCGAAACGTTCGACCACACCATCGCCGTGATGCAGACCAAGGACGGGTTGTTCCGCGTCGCCAAGGAGTTCGTGGAGGACCTGGCCGACGACGGTGTCATTTACGGCGAAGTCCGCTGGGCCCCCGAGCAGCACCTGCAGCAGGGCCTGAGCCTGGACGAAGTGGTCGAAGCGGTGCAGGCAGGCCTCGAAGCCGGCGTGGACGCCGTTGCCGAGACCGGCCGCGATATCCAGGTCGGCCAGCTGATCACGGCCATGCGCCATGCCGACCGCGGCCAGGAGATCGCCGAACTGGCGGTCCGCCACCGCAACAACGGCGCCGTCGGCTTTGACATCGCAGGTGCCGAGGACGGCTTCCTGCCCGCACGCTTCAAGGACGCTTTCACCTACCTGGCCCAGCACAACTTCCCGGCCACAGTCCACGCGGGTGAGGCCGCCGGCCTGGAAAGCATCCAGTCCGCCCTCGTCGACGGCCGTGCCCTGCGGCTCGGCCATGGCGTCCGGATCGCCGAGGACGTCACCGTTGAATTCGACGACGACGAAGGGGCTGCCGAACTCGACGACAGCAGCGACGAGGTCAACGACAGCATCGGTATGGTGACCCTGGGTGAGCTCGCCAGCTGGGTGCGCGACCGCGGCATCGCCCTGGAGATCTGCCCCTCTTCCAACCTGCAGACCGGCGCCGTCGCGGGCTTCGGCGAGGGAATCGAAAGCCACCCGCTGGACATGCTCTACCAGCTCGGCTTTAACGTCACCATCAACACGGACAACCGGCTCATGAGCGGGGTGACGCTGACGGACGAGTTCGAACTGCTGGTGGAGACCTTCGACTACGATCTCGACGACCTGCTGGAGCTGACGCTCAACGCCTCCGAGGCCGCCTTCCTGCCGCTCGAGGAGAAGGAAGCACTCGTCGAATACATCAACGAGGCCTACGCCGACCTTGGCTAACGAGGACATCCCACCCGTCCAGGGGCAGCTGGCAGAGCTGGTCGAAACGATCGCCGCACTGCGCGAGCACTGCCCCTGGATGGGCGCCCTCACCCATGAATCCCTCGTGGAGTACCTCCTCGAGGAGGCCTATGAGGTGGCGGAAACCATCGAGACGGCCGGTGGTGACGCCGAGCTGAAGGCCGAGTTGGGCGACGTCCTGCTCCAGGTGGTCCTGCATGCCCGGCTCGCCGAGGAGCGCTGCGCCTTTGACCTCGGCGACGTCGCCGCCGGCCTTTCCGCGAAGATGGTCCGGCGTAACCCGCACGTCTTCCGCCCCGACGGAACGCTGCAGGATTCCTTCCCGGCGACGGTCGAGGAGATCGTCCGGACCTGGGACGCCGTCAAGCGCGCCGAGAAGGTCCTGCACTCCGGGGCGCCCCCCGCCGGAACTGGCCACCGCGGTGACACTTTTGAGGGCGTTCCTGCGGCGCTGCCGGCCCTGGCCCGGGCCCAGAAACTCCTGGACCGGGCAGAACGCGCCGGCCTCCCGGCGGCCGGCAGGGAAACCGCCGTCGGGATACCGTCTACCGAAGAGGAACTCGGCAATCTTCTCTTCGGCATCGCCGCCGCAGCCCGGGAGGACGGGCTCGACGCCGAACGCGCCCTGCGCGGTGCGATCCGCCGCTTCCAGGAAAGCCCGCCTCCGCCGTCGTCCGGTTCATCCGGCGACGGTGACGTCCGTGCACCGGATAGGTTTCTGTAACTGATCCCACTCTCGACTAGGCTGGGTACCGACGAGGACGTCGGTTTTTCAGCTTGATTCCCAGCTTGATTTCCATTCAGATTCCCAGCAGATCGCTTCACCTAAAAGGAGCCTATCCATGGCGCTTATCGATGCCATCCACGCCCGCGAGATCCTCGATTCCCGTGGCAACCCCACCGTAGAAGTTGAAGTCCTGCTCTCGGACGGCCAGATCGGCCGGGCGGCGGTTCCCTCCGGAGCCTCCACCGGCGAGCACGAGGCCGTTGAACTCCGCGACGGCGACAAGGGCCGCTACCTTGGCAAGGGGGTCCAGAAAGCCGTCGACGCCGTCATCGACCAGATTGCCCCGGCGCTCATCGGCTTCGACGCCACGGACCAGCGCAGCATCGACCAGTCGATGATCGACCTGGACGGCACCGCCAACAAGAGCAAACTCGGCGCCAACGCGATCCTGGGCGTGTCCCTGGCCGTCGCCAACGCCGCAGCGGCCTCCGCCGACCTGCCGCTCTACAAGTACCTGGGTGGACCGAATGCCCATGTCCTGCCGGTGCCCCTGATGAACATCCTCAACGGTGGCTCGCACGCCGACTCCGACGTCGACATCCAGGAGTTCATGGTTGTCCCCCTCGGCGCCGAGACCTTCTCCGAGGGCCTGCGCTGGGGCGTAGAGGTCTACCACGCGCTCAAGGCGGTGCTGCAGGCCAAGGGCCTGTCCACCGGTCTCGGCGACGAGGGCGGCTTCGCGCCGAACCTGCCGTCCAACCGTGCTGCCCTGGACCTCATCCAGGAAGCCATCAGGAACGCCGGCTACACCCCGGGCAAGGACATCGCCCTGGCCCTGGACGTTGCCTCCTCGGAGTTCTTCACCGACGGCGCCTACCAGTTCGAAGGCAAGGCCCTCAGCTCCGCCGAGATGAGCGCCTACTACGCCGAGCTGGTCGCCGACTACCCGCTGGTGTCCATTGAGGACCCGCTGGACGAGAACGACTGGGACGGCTGGAAGACCCTTACCGACGCCATCGGCGACAAGGTCCAGATCGTCGGCGACGACCTCTTCGTGACGAATCCGGAGCGGCTCCAGACCGGCATCGACTCCCGCACCGCCAACTCGCTGCTCGTGAAGGTCAACCAGATCGGGTCCCTGACCGAGACCCTGGACGCCGTGTCCCTCGCCCAGCGCGCAGGCTACACGACCATCACCTCGCACCGCTCCGGCGAGACCGAGGACACCACAATCGCCGACATCGCCGTTGCCACCAACGCCGGCCAGATCAAGACCGGCGCCCCGGCCCGTTCCGAGCGCGTCGCCAAGTACAACCAGCTGCTGCGCATCGAAGAGGAACTCGACGACGCCGCACGCTACGCCGGCCGGAGCGCTTTCCCGCGTTTCAAGGGCTAGCAGCCGCATAAACGACGAACCGGTGGCTATGGTTGAAGGACCACGGCCGCCGGTTCCGTTTACGGTCCCTTCGCAGCTGGCGACTGTTGACCGCCGGCCGGTAACGCCGGTCCAGGCCGCGGTTGTCAGCAGGACAGCAGCACGCCAGCCCGGCAGGGGCCGGGCATGACAGGAGTGACATGGCTACCCGCCGACCCAAGGTTCCCCGGGCGACGCCTGCGGCCCGGAAGCCTTCCGGTACGGGCGACGGCGGCGACGTCATCCTGGCTGACTTCGGCGTCCCCCGTGGCACGGCGGGCACCCCGGCCGGAGCCCGGCAGGATCCGGCCACGACCGCGGCCGGCACAGTCTCCGCGGACTCCCATGCCGCCGGCAAGGCAGCACCGGGTAAGCCCGCCACGTCCCGGCAAGGCACGTCCCGGCACGGCACCGCCACCCGGGCCAAGGACTCCGCCGGGGCGGAATCCGCCGAGGCGGAAGAAAACCTCGGTCCTGTCCCCGCCAAGGCGTTCTCGGGCCGCATGCTGGCCCTGCTCGTCGTCATGATTGCCATCACCATCATGCTGGCCCCCACGGTGAAGATTTTCTTCGAGAAGCGCGCCGAGATCGCCGGGCTGCAGGCGGATATCTCCGCTGAACAGTCGAAGCAGACAGACTTGTCACGCCAGGTCTCCCGCTGGCAGGATCCGAACTACGTGAAGCAGCAGGCACGCGACCGGATTAACATGGTTATGCCCGGAGAGACGGGCTATTGGGTCTTCGGCGGCGATCTTCCCGCCGGACAGCCCGGTGGCGCGGCCGGGGCAGGGTCCGCACAGGACCCGGCCGAGCTGCCATGGGTGGACTCCCTCTGGGACTCCATCCGGCGTTCGGCAACAGACTAAGACGCGGCGCCCGCCGCAGGACTGTCCGCCGGACACTCCGTACAGGGCAGGAAGGCGCCGCGCCAGTGGACGAGAACCCAGTGGACGAGAACCGAGTGCACGAGACCCCCGTGCTCGAGAACCCAGTGCTCGAGAACCCGGCCGCAGGGGATCCCGCGGCTGCGGGCACGGCAGGGACGCCGGCGGAATCCCGCCGGCCCTCGCCGCGCGACCTCGACGTCTTGAGCCGGCAGCTCGGCCGCCCGGTGCGCGACGTCGTCGAGATCCCGGCCCGCTGCCTCTGCGGCAACCCGCTGGTGGCGGCCACCTCGCCGCGGCTCGGCAACGGGACACCCTTCCCCACGGTGTTTTACCTGACCCACCCGGTCATCACCTCCGCCGTATCCCGGCTGGAGGCCGCGGGCCTGATGAACGAGATGAACGTCCGGCTCGGCGTCGATGACGCGCTGGCCGACGACTACCGCGCCGCGCACGGGGCCTACCTGGCGTCCCGCGCCGAGATCGGCGCCCGCTCCGGGATCGGCGCCGTGCCGGAGATCGACGGCGTCTCCGCAGGCGGAATGCCCAACCGCGTCAAATGCCTGCACGTTCTGGTGGGCCACACCCTCGCGGCCGGACCCGGCGTTAACCCGCTCGGCGACGAGGCCCTCGAGGCCATCAGCGAATGGTGGACCATGGACCGCTGTTATTGCGACGGCGCCTGGGACACCGGCGGCAAGGTTCCTTCGCAGGACCTCAGCAGGCACGGACCGCAGGGCCTGCCGGAGATCGTGGGCCGGCCGGCCCCGGTCCGGACGTCCCGCACCGCGACCGCCGAAGGCATGGCCGCCGGAAGCGCGGCCGCCAAAACCGCGACCGCCGGAGCCGGCCAATGAGCCGTGTGGCCGCGATCGACTGCGGCACCAACTCCATCAGGCTGCTGATCGCCGACGTCCAGCCCGGGGCAACGCCGCGGCTGACGGACATCGTCCGCGAAATGCGGGTGGTCCGGCTGGGCCAGGGCGTCGATGCCACCGGAGAGTTCGCCCAGGAGGCCCTGGACCGCACCCTGGCGGCGACGGCCGACTTCGCGGAGCTGATCCGCCGGCACGGCGCCCGCACGGTCCGCTTCGTGGCTACCTCGGCCACCCGGGACGCGCGCAACCGGCAGGTCTTCATCGACGGCGTCCGCGAACTTCTCGGCGTCGAACCCGACGTCATCACCGGGGACGAGGAAGCAGCCCTGTCCTTCGCCGGCGCCAGCAGCGTGCTCCCGTCCCGAGGCCAGGACCCGGTGCTCGTGGTGGACCTCGGCGGCGGCAGTACCGAATTCGTCCTGGGCAACGCCGGCGGTGTTACGGCCGCCTTCTCCGTCGACGTCGGCTGCGTCCGGATGACCGAACGGCACCTGCGCGACGACCCGCCGACGGCGGCGCAGATCGCCGCCGCGGAGGCCGACGTCGACGCCGCCATCAGCGAGGCGGCGAAGACCGTCCCCCTGGAGCGGACCACCGCCGTCGTTGGTGTCGCAGGCTCCGTCACCACCATCACCGCGCACGCCCTGGACCTGCCGGAATACTTGCCGCAGGCCATTCACGGCACGGAGCTGCCGCTGGAAGCCGCACGGCGCGCCTGCACCGAGCTGCTCGAAATGTCCCGCGCAGAACGGGCGGCCCTGCCCTACATGCACCCGGGCCGGGTGGACGTGATCGGGGCAGGAGGACTCGTCTGGCGGCGCGTGCTGGAACGACTGGCCGAGGTCACGGAAGGCAGGGTCACCACGGCAGTCACCAGCGAACACGATATTCTGGACGGCATTGCCCTGAGTATCAGCTAGCGGCCCAGCCAGCAGCATCAGCTCGCCGCATCAGCTCGATCGAGCGGAACCGACCATCCTTGCCGCCGCCCCACCGCGGGGCCAGCCCACCAGCCATACCGCCGATAGGACCCGAATGACCAGAGCAACAGCCCGGCCCCGCCGGACCGCCTCCGCGATGATGGCCTTAGCCCTGGCTGCAGGCAGCCTTTCGGCAGCGCTGACTGCTGCCCCCGCCGCCCACGCGGACGGCTGGCGCGACAAGGAATACTGGCTCGCCGAGTATGGCATCACCAAGGCCTGGGAAGTCTCCAAGGGAGCCAATGTCAAGGTCGCCGTGATCGACAGCGGAGTGGACGGCAAACACCCGGACCTGGCCGGTGTGATGGCCGGGGGAGTCGACATCTCGGGAGCCGGCAGCCCGGACGGCCAGAAAAGCATCGGCGCCAGACCCGAGCACGGGACTCTGGTGGCCACGATGCTTGCCGGCCGCGGCCACCAGCCCCCCAGCCCCAGTCCTACCGCCAGTCCCGGCGCCAGTGCCACCCCCAGCGCCACCCCCGGTCCCGCCGTCGGCCCGGACGGGATCGTAGGCGTGGCGCCGGAGGCCCAACTGCTGTCCGTCTCCACCTGGCTCGGATCGGCCAACCCCGGCGGCAAGAGCGATCAGGACCAGATTCCGCAGGCGGTCCGCTGGGCCGTGGACAACGGTGCCCGCGTCATCAACATCTCGCTCGGCAGCACCTCCCCGGAGTGGCCGCAAAGCTGGGACGCGGCCTTCCTGTACGCCGAACAGAAGGACGTGGTGATTGTCGCCGCCGCGGGAAACCGGGTGGGCGGCAATGTGCAGGTCGGGGCGCCGGCCACCATTCCCGGTGTGCTGACCGTCGCCGGGCTGGACCGCAAGGGGGCTGCCAGCATCGACTCGTCCTCCCAGGGCATCAGCATCGGCGTGGCGGCCCCCGCGGAAAACCTCATCGGGGGCATGCCCGCCGGCGGCTACGCCGAATGGGCCGGCACCTCGGGCGCCACGCCGATCGTCGCCGGCGTTGCCGCCCTGATCCGATCCAAATGGCCGGAGATGACGGCGAGCCAGGTCATCAACCGGATTGTCAGCACCACAAGGGACGCCGGGGCGCCGGGGAAGGACCCACTGTACGGCTTCGGGATACTCAACGCCGAGGCAGCCCTCAAGGCCGATGTCCCGGACACCAAGGCCAACCCGCTGGGCTCGATTTCGGACTGGGTCAGGGTCCACCGGCGCGGAAACCTGGCGACGCGGCCGGCCGCACCCGCGGCCACCCCGTCCAGTGCCGCGCCGGCGCTGCCGGAGGCCACCGTGCCGGAGGCAGAGCCGCCCTCGCAGCTGGACAGCGCCGTCCCGGCGATGGTCGTCCTGGGTTTCGGCGGGCTGTTCCTGGGCATCCTGGGGACTGCCGGTTTCCAGCTTCGACGGGCCGGCCGGACGCCGCCGACGGGGGGTCCGGACGGCCCCGGTGGGCCCGAAACAGGAGTCCTGGATGCGGTGGACCCGGACGGCAAACCCTAGTTAGTGAAGTTTTTCACAAACTACGGTATTCTTGGGGAATGGCATCCTCACCCCAGCTCCAGGACCGTCCCAGGGTACTCGTCGTCGGCGGCGGGTACGTCGGCCTGTACGTGGCCCTCAAACTGCAGAAGAAGATCGCGAACGCCGGCGGCATCGTCACCGTCGTGGATCCCCTGCCCTACATGACGTACCAGCCCTTCCTTCCCGAAGTTGCCGGCGGCAACATCGAGGCGCGCCACGCCGTCGTATCGCACCGCAAGCACCTCACGCAGACGGAACTCATCCAGGGCCGCGTTACCTCGATCGACCACGCCAACCGCACGGCCGTGGTTGCCCCGGCCGACGGCGGCGAGAACTTTGAAGTTCCGTATTTCGACGTCGTGGTGGCCGCCGGCGCGATCACCCGCACCTTCCCGATCAAGGGACTCGCGGACAAGGGCATCGGCCTCAAGACCATTGAGGAAGCCGTCGCCCTGCGCAACGGTGTCCTCGAGCGGATTGAAGCCGGCTCGCTCATGGTGGACCCGGTGGCCCGCGCCCGCGCCTTGACATTCGTCGTCGTCGGCGGCGGCTTCGCCGGCATCGAGTGCATCACTGAGATGGAAGACCTGGCCCGGGCCGCGGTCAAGAAGAACCCGCGCATCCAGCAGGAGGAAGTCCGCTTCGTCCTGGTCGAGGCCATGGGCCGGATCATGCCAGAGGTCACCGCTGCGCAGGCCGAATGGGTGGTGGAGCACCTCCGCAGCCGCGGCATCGAGGTTCTGCTCAACACCTCGCTGGACAACGCCGAAGGTTCCCTGAAGCTGATCAACCTGCCTGACAAGACCCCGGCGCAGGAATTCGAGGCGGACACGCTGGTCTGGACCGCCGGTGTGCAGGCCAACCCGATGATCCGCTCCACCGACTTCCCGCTCGAGCCCCGCGGACGGGTCCGGGTCCTCCCGGACCTGCGCATCGCCGGGGACGAAGGCATCGTCGAGAACGCCTGGGCCGCCGGAGACATTGCGGCCGTACCGGATCTCTCGGGCAGCGGCCTGCCGGACGGTACCTGCGTCCCGAACGCCCAGCATGCCCTGCGCCAGGCCAAGCGCCTCGCCAAGAATCTGTGGGCCTCCCGCTGGGACAAGCCGCTCAAGGACTACAAGCACAAAAACCTGGGCGCCGTAGCAGGCTTCGGCGAATGGAAGGGGGTGGCCAACATCAGCCTGATCGGCCGCATCGGCCTCAAGGGTCCCCTTGCCTGGCTCGCGCACCGCGGCTACCACGGCCTGGCCATGCCCACTTTCGAGCGGAAGATCCGCGTTGTATCCGGCTGGTTCTGGGCCCTTTTCCTGGGACGCGACACCACCCAGCTGATCGACCTGGACAACCCGCGCGGCGCGTTCGTCGCCGCCGCAACGCCGGCTCCGAAGCCGGCCGCGGTTCCGGCCGCCACTCCGGCTCCGAGGCCGGCCGCTGAGGCTGACAGGGCTGAGACCAAAGAAGCTGTCCCGGCCGACTCCAAGTAGTCCGCAACAGTATTCGACGGCGGCCGTTCCCCTTTTCAGGGGCGCGGCCGCCGTCGTCGTTCCCGGGAAGCCGGACGCCCGGCGTCGGGTCCGCGAATAGACTGACTCCATGACAGCTGAAAAGGACCTCCACACTCTGCTGGCCAGTATGCGCCCCGAGCTCCGCGACGGCGAATTCGTCTATGTCGTGTGGCCGGCCGGCAGACCCCTGGCCGGAGCCATCGAAGCCGCCGTCCGTGAGGCCGAGGGGCTCACTGTCGTGCTGCCGCGGACCGAAGCGGACAGCCTGGGGCTGTCCTATGACTTTGTCGGGGCCTGGATCACCCTCCAAGCGCACTCCTCCCTCGAGGCGGTGGGCCTGACCGCTGCGGTCAGCGGCGCCCTGACCGAAGCCAGGATCAGCTGCAACGTCCTGGCCGGCTTTCACCACGACCACCTGCTGGTTCCCGTGGTTGATGCCGACCGCGCGCTGGAAGTGCTGCACGAACTGGTAGGCGCCAGTGGCGGGCACACGCCGGCACCGGAGCTCGTGCTGCGCAACGAACAGCCCGCAGACCGGCCCGCCATCCTGGCCCTGACCGCCGCGGCCTTCGCTGTCTCACCGGTCACTGGACTGCCCGTCGAGGGCCAGCCGGAGGAGGTCGAGCTCCTCGCCCGGCTTTTCGAGTGCGGGGACTACCTGCCCGGGCTCAGCCTCGTGGCGGAACTCGACGGCGAGATCGTCGGGCACGTGATCAGCACCCGCGGCTGGGCGGGCGAGCTGGCGCTGTTGGGGCTCGGCCCCCTCGGAGTGGTGCCGCGGCTGCAGCGCCACGGCATTGGATCCGCGCTGATGAAGGAAATGATTGGCCGGGCCAACGCCGCGCGGGAGCGGGGGATCGGGCTGCTGGGCAGTCCGGAGTACTACGCGCGCTTCGGTTTCGTGGCGTCCACCTCGCTCGGCGTCGAGGCCCCTGACCCTGCCTGGGGAACCCACTTCCAGCTGCTTCCGCTGGCCGTCTGGCCCGGCGGCGTGAGCGGGACCTTCCGCTACGCCGGGCCGTTTGGCACGCCGCCGGTTGTGGCGGACGGGGCAGCGTGACGGGATAGCATGGACCGGGCGCCCCAGTAGCCCAATTGGCAGAGGCAGCGGACTTAAAATCCGCGTGTTGTGGGTTCGAGTCCCACCTGGGGCACCAATGGCCGTCACGGATTCCGTGACGGCCATACCCTTGTCGGCTTCTCAATTTGGACGGGCCGGCGGCCCGTCAGGCCGATAGGGTCCGGCTCTGGCCAAACTTTCGCGGCCGCGGGCTTCTCAAACGGCCTAAAGAAGGCCATCATTCAGGCTAAGTCGGTCCGGAATTGGCAGCGGTCTCATGTTGAGGGGAGGAGGCTGAACCCACCTTCATATCCTTTCCCCGGTGATCACCCCGTGAGATCGCAATCCGCGTGCCGTTCGAGTGATTTCGTTCAGCTCGGCAGAGGCGCGGTTCGCCAGCGTAGCCCTGCAGATCGGCTCCATAACGTTGCCGGGTCAGCCGCTGGAAGCCACAACATTCCAACAGCGAAAGGCCACTTAGATGTTCCGCTCACACGAACGACTAAACGCGCTGGGTTCCGCTCTCATACTGGGTCTGACAATGTCCACGGTGGCGTCCTGTACCGCACCAAACGCGGCCCCGGCCACTTCCACACCGGCCACGGACACGGGCTCGCCATCGCCATCGCCAACGCCAACGCCCACGCCCACAGTGGCGCCGGTGCTCGCAGGGCTCTGCGGGCCAGGGACCGCCCTCACCTTCGACCGCAGCGCCTTCCCGGCGTCACCGACGATAGACAACAAGTGGTTTCCGCTGACGCCGGGCATGCAGTACACGACGACGGGCACGGTGATCGACGCGGAAGGCACTACGGCGCGCACCGTGACCCACTCTGTGACCGGACTTACCAAGGTGATAGACGGCGTCAAAACCCAGGTTATGTGGGACCGCGACTACGCCGATGGAGAGCTGGTGGAATCCGAATTGGCTTTTTTCGCCCAGACGGATAAGGGAGCCGTCTGGCTCTTCGGGGAGTATCCGGAAGAGTTCGAAAACGGCGAATTCACCGGCGCACCCGCCACTTTTCTTAGTGGCATCTCTGGAGCCCAGGCGGGGATAGCGATGCAGGCCGAGCCCCGGACCGGCACGCCGAGCTACGTGCAGGCTCACGCCCCTGCGGTGAATTTCCTGGACTGCGGGGGCGCGGTTCAGGAGAATCAGCGGGTGTGTGTCCCCACCGGGTGCTACGACGATGTGCTGGTTATTGACGAGCACAATCCGGCCGAACCGGCGGTAGGCCACCAGCAGAAGTTCTATTCGGCAGGCACGGGTCTGGTGAAAGTGACGGCCGTGGGCGGCGACAGGCAGGAGACCTTGGATCTTGTCAAGGCGGAAAAGCTCTCCGACGCCCAGCTGAGGGACATCAACCAGCAGGCACTGATACTCGACCAGCACGCGTACCAGGTCAGCACCGACTACGCCAGGACCCCCAATGCCGAGGTTGCGACAGACAGCTCCGGCGCCAAGTGAGAGGCTTCGGAGCGAACATGACTCAATGAAGTGCCACACCTCACTGCACATGAGGAGAGGCCCCCGATTCCCTTGGCACCAGGGGAACCGGGGGCCTTTACTCTGTTCTGCGGCAGCACCAGAGTATGGACCTGTGTCCGTACACGGCCACGTCCCGCAGACACCCGCCGAAGCCCCCGCCCCAGCGGCTCGGCTGCGCCTCGCACTCGACATGCACGCCAATCCGGCACGTCCGGCCCACCACGCCGCGGTTCATCCAGTCCGACCACCGCCCCGCCTGTTCGCTGCAAACTGGGGCCGGTCAGCCGATGGCACCGCCGCGATCCTGCGCACTGGAGCCGGCCGGAACCCCAACAATCGTGCCCTGACAGGGCTGGTCGGTGAATCATCCATCCGCAGCCAGGAGGTCCGCACCCGGAGAGCAGAACACAACGTGCGCCAGCACGTCACCGGCGTGAAGCACTTTCACAACTTGATCGCCGGCGGGCTCTGCCTGTTGTCGAGCCCGCCACCTGTCCAGCCCGACACCGACGGGTCCTGGCCGCGCGGGCAGGCGCCGTCGTCAGCCCCTAACCGCGCCGACTAGATTTCCTCTATGCAACGACTGTTATAAGGATGTGACCGTAGTCACTTACGTTCGGGGTGGATTTGCAATAGTTTGAAGATAACTCAGGAACACCTGATCATTCGCATCAAAGGCCGTTCGCACCTTTAGATCGAGGAGATTGTAAATGACTTCATTCCCCCAGGTGGCGCCCCGCATCGCTAAGCTGACAGCGCTTGGCATCGGCGTCGCCCTTCTGGCTACGGCTTGTGGTGGCACGTCCACCCCGACGTCGACAGGATCCGCTTCCGTCAAGGCAGCGGGCATCGCCTGCCCGGCCCCCGGCGCCGGCGCCGGAGCCAGCACCCAGGCCGCAGGCAACGCCGGTCCTGTCCCGGCCGCCACCACAACCACCCCCACCGCTCTGAAGATCGGCTCGCTTCTGCCGACCACCGGGTCGCTTGCCTTCCTCGGCCCGCCCGAAATCGCGGGTGTCAACCTTGGCATCAAGGAAGTCAATGATGCCGGCGGCGTGTTGGGCAAACCTGTTGAGGTCACGCACCGTGACTCCGGTGACACCAAGACCGATATCGCCACCCAGTCCACCACGGCACTGCTTGGCTCAGGTGTCAGCGCAATCGTGGGTGCCGCCTCATCGGGCGTCTCCAAGACCGTTATCAGCCAGATCACCGGCGCCGGCGTCATCCAGTTCTCCCCGGCCAACACCTCGCCGGACTTTACCGCCTGGGACGACAAGGGCCTCTACTGGCGCACCGCACCCTCGGACGTTCTTCAGGGCAAGGTCCTCGGAAACTACATGGCTACCTGTGGCGCCCAGACCGTTGGCATGATCGTCCTGAACGACGCCTACGGAACCGGCCTTGCAAAGAACGTGAAGTCGGCGTTTGAGGCAGCAGGCGGCAAGGTTGTCGCAGAGGAACTCTTCAACGAAGGTGATTCCCAGTTCAGCAGCCAGGTTGACAAGGTCATCGCGGCCAAGCCGGATGCCATCGCCCTGATCACCTTCGACCAGGCCAAGAGTATCGTTCCGCTGATGACGGGCAAGGGCATCAAGCCCACGCAGCTCTTCCTCGTGGACGGCAACATGTCCGATTACAGCAAGGACTTCACGGCAGGAACCCTGAAGGGCGCCCAGGGCACCATCCCGGGCACCTTCGCCAAGGATGACTTCAAGAAGAAGCTGCTGGCGATCGATCCCGCGCTGAAGGACTACAGCTACTCCGGCGAGTCCTACGACGCCGTGAACCTGATCGCACTGGCCTCCGAGGCTGCCAAGAGCACCAAGGGTGTGGACATCGCCAAGCAGCTCAAGGCGGTCTCCGAAGTCGGCGAGAAGTGCAACACCTTCCCGTCCTGCGTTACCCTGCTCCGCAACGGCAAGGACATCGACTACGACGGCCAGTCCGGCCCCGTAACGTTCTCCGACGCCGGGGACCCCACGGAAGCCTACGTCGGCATCTACGAGTTCCAGGATGACAACACCTATAAGGCGTCCAAGGAAGAATTCGGCAAGCTGTAAAGCCGCCCTTCCCTAGCCACAAGAAACCCCCGTCCGCTCCGGACGGGGGTTTTTTGCGTGCGGGGGCATTGCCGATGGATGTCACGGCGGGCCCGCCCGTCACGCACAGCAGTCTTTTGGTGTGCCGAGGAGTGTCCGACGGCGGAAACCCGCCTCAACCCGCTGTGTGCCCGCCCATAACCCTGCGCCGCGTGACGCCGTCGTCGATCTGTGGGGGCCCGGTGGGCAAGAACACCGACTGGAAGCATGCCGGGCACGCAAAAGGGCCGCCACCGGCTGGTGACGGCCCTCCTGCTGGGGATACGGCCCGAACGGCTACTCGACCGTGTCGGCCAGGGTGCCCAGGTACAGCTGGATGACCTTGGGATCCTTCATGAGCTCACGGCCGGTGCCGGTGTAGGCGTCCTTGCCCTGGTCCAGCACGTAGCCCCGGTCACAGATCTGCAGGCAGCGGCGTGCGTTCTGCTCCACCATGATCACGGAGACGCCGGCCCGGTTGATCTCGTGGACCCGGAGGAAGGTCTCATCCTGTTTGACCGGGGAGAGGCCCGCCGACGGCTCATCGAGTAGCAGCACGGCCGGATCCATCATCAGGGCCCGGCCCATGGCCACCATCTGGCGCTCGCCGCCGGAGAGTGAACCGGCCCGCTGGGCACGCCGCTTGCCAAGTTCCGGGAACAGGCCCGTGACGAAGTCGAAGCGCTCGGCGAAATCCTTGGGCCGCTGGAACATGCCCATCTGCATGTTTTCCTCGATGGTCAGGGCCGCGAACACATTGTTGTTCTGCGGAACGAAGCCCACGCCCCTGCTGACCAGCTTGTTGGCCTTGAGCCCTGTGATGTCCTGGCCACGGACCACAACGGAACCCGAGTGGACCTTGACCAGCCCGAACATCGCCTTCAGCAGCGTCGACTTGCCGGCGCCGTTGGGGCCGATGATGCCGATCAGCTCACCCTTTCGGGCCTCGATGCTGCAGCCGTTGAGGATGTTGACGCCGGGGATGTAGCCGGCCACCAGATCAGTGACCTTGACGACCGAGTCCTCATCATGGACGGGCTTGGCGGCGGGGGCCGCGCTGGTGGCGCTCATTCTGTGTCCTTCTCTGTGCGGTTGGGCTCGTCGGCGCTGCGCCTGCCATGCGTCGTCCCGTTGGTCTCCGGCGCAGCCGCCTCGGCCGCGATGACGTCGGCGGCGATGAGGCCGGCGTTGTCGGTGCCGACGATCGAGTCCTCGTCGGCCTCGAGTTCGGCGGCGAGCTCCTTGATGCCCTCCGCGTCGCCCAGGTCCACGTCGTGGTGGGCGCCCAGATAGGCGTCAATCACGGCCGGGTTCTTCATCACCTCGGCGGGCGGTCCCTCGGCCACGATCTTGCCTTCCGCCATCACCACCACCCAGTCGGCGATGTGACGGACCATGTGCATGTCGTGTTCGACGAACAATACGGTCATGCCCTCGGCCTTGAGGTTCTTGATGTGGTCCAGCAGGGACTGCGTCAGGGCCGGGTTCACACCGGCCATCGGCTCGTCCAGCATGACCAGCTTGGGCCGCACCATAAGCGAACGGGCCATCTCCAGCAGCTTGCGCTGGCCGCCGGAGAGAGACGCGGCGTAGTCGTCCTTCTTGGCATCGAGCTTGAACTTCTCCAGCAGCACGTTGGCTTCTTCGGTGATCCTTTTTTCCTGGCCGCCCCAGATTCCCTTGAACAGGGCCTTGGAGAGCCGTTCGCCGGACTGTTCGGAGGCGCCGAGGCGCATGTTCTCCATGACGGTGAGCTTGCCCATGACCTTGGTCAGCTGGAACGTGCGGACCATGCCCATGCGGGCAACCTTGTACGAGGAGACGCCGGCAATGCTGTTGCCTTCGAACTGCCACTTGCCCGAGTTGGGCGTGTCGAAGCCGGTTAGCAGGTTGAACAGGGTGGTCTTGCCGGCGCCGTTGGGGCCGATAAGCGCCGTGATCTTGTGCCGCGGAATTTCAAGGTATTCGACGTCGACGGCGTTGATGCCGCCGAAGCTGCGGGTGACGTTCTCCGCCACCACGATCGGATCGCGTTTCTTGCAGCCGGGCGCTATCTCCCCGGCGGCAATCGGACGCGTATCCGTCATGTAGTCAATTGTCTCAGTGCTGCTTGTGGTGCCTGTATTGCCGAATTCTTCGCTCTGCGTGCTCATGCGAACGCCAGCTCCTTCTTGTTGCCGAAGACGCCCTGGGGCCGGAAGATCATCAGCAGCATCAGCGCGATACCCACGAGGATGTACCGCAGCTGGCCGGCCTGGACTGTGTTCAGCCAGGTCACGGCGCCGGATTCGATCAGGCCATACAGGACGCCCTGTGTGAGGGACAGCACCACCCAGAAGATCATGGCGCCGACGACGGGCCCCAGCACCGTGCCGAGGCCGCCGAGCAGCAGGCAGGTGTAGAGAAAGAACGTCAGCTCCGTGCCGTAGTTGGCCGGCTGGACCGCGCCGCGGGGGAGCGTAAAGACCATGCCCGCCAGCGCGCCGAGCACACCGCCGATGATGAGGGCCTGCATCTTGTAGGCGTACACGTTCTTGCCCAGGGAGCGGACAGCGTTTTCGTCCTCGCGGATGCCCTTGAGGACACGGCCCCACGGGCTGCGCATCAGGAGCCACACCAGGGTGCAGCAGATGATGACGACGATCCAGGCGACGACGCGGATGAAGAAGTCCCTGTTGTTCATGCCCAGGTAGGAGCCCTCGGGGAAGGGGTTCATGGCATAGAACCCGCCTTCGAAGGCGGCAAGGCCGTTGGCCGAGCCGGTCACGGCGGTCAGCTGGTTGGTGGTGACGATGTAGCGGACGATTTCCGCCGCGGCGATCGTCACGATGGCCAGGTAATCGGCGCGCAGCCGGAGGGTTGGAATACCCAGGAGCAGGGCGAAGATGGCCGAGGCGACCACCGCGATCAGCAGCCCCACGAAGAACGGGGCGCCGAAGGTCAGAGTGGAGATGGCGAAGCCGTAGGCACCCACCGCCATGAAGCCGGCCTGGCCGAAGTTGAGCAGGCCGGCGTAACCGAAGTGAACCGCAAGGCCGAGCGCGGCGAGGGCGTAGGCCGCCGTCGTCGGGCTGAACAGTTCGCCTGCAGCGCTTGAAAAAATGAATCCGAAGTCCATGGCTGTCTCCTAACCCACGCGCTCGCGACGGCCCAGGATACCCTGGGGCCGGATCAAGAGGACAATAATCATGATGAACAGTGCTCCCACGTATTTGAGGTCGGCCGCGAGGCCGAACACGGTGGTCAGCTCCACGAAGATGCCGACGATGATGGATCCGAGCAGGGCGCCCCAGACCGTGCCGAGACCACCCAGGGTGACGCCGGCGAAGATGAGCAGCAGGATCTGCGAACCCATGTCGAAGGTGACACCGGGCCGGTAGTAGGCCCAGAGGATGCCGCCGAGGGAGGCCAGCATGCCGCCGGTGACCCAGACGATCCGGATGACTGAGTCGACGTCGATGCCGGAGGCCGCTGCCAGGGCCGGGTTGTCGGCCACCGCGCGGGTGGCTTTGCCGAGCCTGGTTTTGAGCAGGACAACACCAAGGATGGCGATAACGACGGCGCTGATTACGAGGGACCAGAGGTTGTTGGGGGAGATGGAGACCGGGCCGATCTGGATTTCCGCGCTCTGGGCGAACGGCAGCTGTTGTGTGGCGCCGCCGAAGAAGAACTGGATCACGTAGCGGACGGCCAGGGCGAGGCCGATGCTGACGATCATCATCGGAACCAGGCCGGTGCCGCGGCGGCGCAGCGGCTTCCACAGGCCGGCGTCCTGGGCGTAGCCGAAGAGTCCGCCGCCGAGCAGGGCAAGCACGATCGCCAGCCAGAACGGCAGATTCATGGCGTTGAAGGCGAAGACCAGGACAGCGCCGAGGGTGACCATTTCACCATGGGCGAAGTTGGTCAGGCCCGTGGTGCCGAAGATCAGCGAAAGGCCCACCGATGCGAGGGCGAGCAGCAGCCCGAAGCTCAGGCCCGCGACAAGGCGGTTGATCAGGTTTTGGCCGAAATCCTGTTGCTGCACTACGATGCCCTCGCCGAAGGCGAAGATCACGGAGAGGTTGGAGGTCTGGCTGAAGGTGACCTTGCGGGGGTTTTCCTGGCCGTCGGCGAGCTTGATGCCATCCGGAAGCGTGGAATCATCCAGCTTGACCTCATAGGTGCCCTGGGTGGGGACGCCGATGGTCCAGGCGCCGTTGGCACCCGACTTGGCGGTTCCCGTGAAGTCACCGCTTGTGGCGGAGATGGTGACGTCAGCGATCGGCGCACGGTCATCGCCGCGCAGGAAACCGCTGATGCTGTTCTGGAACGTGGTTGCCGACGGGGATGGTGCCGGCGAGGGGGTCGTGGCCGCTGATGCCGGGGCGACGATCAGCAGTAGCGCTGCCACGGCGGCGAAAACAGCCCCCACAGCTTTCAGCAGTCTGCCGCGCCGTCTCAGCGACAGGCCTCTCGGTGTACTTCTCAAAATGAAAACCTCCACAGGGGGGTGGTGTGGGTTGCGCCTTTGCAACCGCTGCGAACAGTCAGGGTGACGAGGGGTGGTGCGTCATGCGATGCGGTTGGAGCGGTACAGCTTGTGATATCCGTCACCCTGCTTGGCCAATGTTACAGCCCGTTCAGAGCAAAGAATGCCGTCGCGAGCAGGCAGAACGTCGCGATCGGATAACAACCGTGAAGCCCTGCGTCCGGCACATTTTACCAGCGCTAAAGAAAACTTTTGTTGATTCCGAGTATGCCTAAACATTCGCCCTGCGCAAGGGGCTGCCCCCGGGAAAAGGGCAGCGGGCAGATCACGGTTGGGTTGCGGCAGGTCCTTCCCGGGAACTAACACTGCCGGTCAACCGTGGAAATTGGTAGCGTGGGATGTAGGCAATCGCCCGCAGTTCACCACCGGAACATCATCCACCCCCTTTATTTGGAGGACACCAGTAATGGCACTTGGCGGAAACCCAGTCTTCAACGGAAAGAATTTCCGTGGAGCAACCCAGGCACCGCCTGCCCCGCAGGCCTACGGCCAGGCCCGGCCGGGCCCGGTCATGGACGCCCAGACCGGCTGGAACGCAACCCGGCATGGCATGGCCCAGGACCAGCTCCAGGACATGTACAACCGACCCGCCGCCGGCCCTGCCGACACGGGACGCATGACCTACGACGACGTCATCGTCAAGACCGCGGTCTGCCTTGGCGCCGTGATCGCCGGTGCGGCCGTTACCCTCGTGGTGGCGCCCGGCCTGGCCAATCTGCTGATGATCGTCGGCGCGCTGGGCGGCTTCGCGCTCGCCCTCGTCAACACCTTCAAGAAGCAGCCCTCACCGGCGCTCATCCTGGCCTACGCCGCACTTGAGGGCCTTTTCCTCGGCGGCCTGACCCGGATCCTCGACGGAATGTTCCCGGGCGTCGGCCTGCAGGCTGTGATAGGCACCCTGTCCGTGTTCGCCGTGACTCTGGTGCTCTTCAGGAGCGGCAAGGTCCGGGCCACCCCGAAGGCCATGCGTTTCTTTATGATCGCCATGATCGGCTACGCCGTCTTCGCGCTCGTCAACATGGTCATGGTGTGGACCGGCGCTGTTAAATCCCCCTTCGGCCTGAGCACCAGCGTCGAAATCTTCGGCATCCCGCTGGGCGTCTTCATCGGCGTGCTGGCGATCGGCCTGGCCGCGTTCTCGCTGATCATGGACTTCACCAGCATCGAAGCCGGCGTCCGCAACGGCGCCCCGCAGCGCTTCGCCTGGACCGCAGCCTTCGGCCTGACGGTGACGCTGGTCTGGCTCTATGTGGAGATCATCCGTCTGCTCTCAATTCTCCGCGGCAACGACTAACAACCGCGGGTAACCGCTAGCCACAGACAGAGAGGGCCCCCGAGACGGCGGGGCCCTCTCTGCTTTTGTCCGGTTTGCGCTTGACCGTCCCGCGCTGCACCGGCCCGAGCTTGACCGGCCCACGGAATCATCCGCGCTACACCGGCCCACCCGCGGACTCGTCCGCGCCGGGGAGGAACCAGGCTCAGCTCAGCCGCTCCAGCACCACCGCCATGCCCTGCCCGCCGCCGACGCACAGGGTGGCAAGGCCCAGGTTCGCGTCCCGTTCCCGGAGCCCGTTCAGCAGGGTGGTGGCCATCCGGGCGCCGGTCATGCCGAACGGGTGGCCCAGAGCGATGGCACCGCCGTGGATATTGAGCTTGTGGTGATCGATCCCGAGTTCCCTGGCGCTCGCGACCACCTGGACGGCGAAGGCCTCGTTGAGCTCCACGAGGTCGATGTCCCCGATGCCCAGGCCGGCAAGCGACAGCGCCCGCCGGGTCGCCTCGACCGGGCCCATGCCCATGAGCTCGGGGGACAGGGCACTGACGCCGGTGGAGACAATCCGTGCGAGCGGTTCCAGCCCGAGTTCGCGGGCCCGCACATCGCTCATCACGACGACGGCGGCGGCGCCGTCGTTCAGCGGGCAGGCGTTGCCGGCGGTGACCGTGCCCGCGCCGCGGAAGACGGGCTGCAAGGCGCTGACGGACTCGAACGTGACGCCCGCCCGGGGAGAATCGTCCCGGTCCACCACGGTGCCGTCCTTGCGGGTGTAGGGCGTGATTTCCCGGGCGTAGAAGCCCGCGGCGATGGCCGCTTCGGCCCGGTTCTGGCTCAGCACCGCCCAGGCGTCCTGGTCCGCCCGGCTGATGCCGTAGCTCGTGGCGACATTCTCGGCCGTCTGGCCCATGGAAAGGTAGATGTCCGGTATCCGCCCGCCCAGCCGGGGGTCGGTCCACGGCGTGTTGGCGGCGGCCCGGGCTGCGGTGCGTTGCCGGGCGGCGTCGAAGAGCGGATTGTGGGTGCCGGCGCCGGTTTCCCCGGCCCCGGCCCAGTCGCGGTAGCGGGACACTGCCTCCACCCCGGCGGAGACGAACGCGTGCCCCTCGCCGGCCTTGACCGCGTGGAACGCCATCCGGAGGGTCTGCAGGCTGGAGGCACAGAAACGGTTGATGGTGGCGCCGGGGACGTTGTCCAGTCCGGCCAGGATGGTCACCACGCGGGCCATGTTGGAGCCGGCTTCCCCGCTTGGCTCGGCACAGCCAAGATAGAGGTCATCCAGGCCGCGGCCGGTGGGGTCCGCAGCGTCGAAGGACGGGATCCTGGCCAGGGCCGCGGTCACCATCGCGGCGGCCAGGTCGTCGGGCCGCTCGTCTTTCAGCGTGCCCTTGAAGGCGCGCCCGATGGGGCTTCTGGCAGTGGAAACGATCACGGCGTCGGGCATGCGCCCAGCCTACGCCCCGGTCATGCCACGCGGACGGCACCCGCCGCCGGGCGCACGCCGAAGATGTCCGGTGCGGCGTACCCTGCCCGGGCGAAGGCGCGTTCGACGGCGGCCCGGACCCGCTGCTCCGCGTCCACCGGGGTGAGCGCAATCGCCGAGCCGCCGAAACCGCCCCCGGTCATCCGGGCGCCGATCGCGCCGGCGGAGCGCGCGGTCTCCACCGCAAGGTCCAGCTCGGGGCAGGAGATGTCAAAGTCGTCCCGCATTGAGGCGTGGCTGGCATCGAGCAGCGGGCCGATCGCCGTCGGACCTGCGCTGCCGAGGAGCTCTACGGCCTGCAGCACGCGGTCATTCTCCGTGACCACATGCCGCACACGGCGGAACGTCACGGGATCCAGCAGGGCGCTGGCGTCCCCCAGATCCGCGGGCCGGACGTCGCGCAGGGCCTGGACCCCCAGCGCCCCGGCGCCCAGTTCGCAGGATGCGCGCCGGGAGGCGTAGCCGCCGCCGGCATGGGAGTGCGACACCCTGGTGTCGATCACGAGCATGACCAGCCCGGCGCTTTCGGCGTCGAACGGCACCAGGCGGAGGGACTGGTCCCGGCAGTCGAGGAAGATTGCGTGGCCCGCCGCGCCGCGCAGGGACGCTGACTGGTCCATGATGCCCGTGGGGGATCCGACGAAGTCGTTTTCCGCGCTCTGCGTGGCCAGGACCATGTCCTCGGCGCCGAGCCCCGCAGCAGTGAGCTCGTTGAGCGCGGAGATGACGGCGCACTCGATGGCGTGGGAGGAGGACAGCCCGGCGCCCCGGGGGACATCGGAGTCCAGCAGCAGGTCCAACCCGGGGATGCGGACTCCGCGCTGCTGCAGGGCCCACAGGACGCCCAGTGGGTACTTGGTCCAGCCGCGCGCCGCAGCGCGCTCCAAGGCGCCGGCGTCCGCCGTCGTCAGTCCCTGGTTGCCGAAGGTGGACAGCAGCCGCAGCGTGGAGTCCGGCCGGACGCGGACCGCCACCCGGGCGGCCCTGTCAATGGCGAAGGGCAGCACGAAACCTTCGTTGTAGTCCGTGTGCTCGCCCATGAGGTTGACGCGGCCGGGTGCCCGCCACACGCCGTCGGGCGCCGCGCCGAAGACGGATTCGAAGCGGGCCGCAAGGTCCTTCGTGCTGGTCATGGCTCCAAGGTATACGGCTCGGTGTGCGGCTCGGTACGGTGGTGCCATGGACCTGACAAACTCATCCTCCCCTCACGCCGCTGAAAGCGGGGCCCCCGGCAGCCACAGCGGCCCGGGCGGCCTCCGCGCTGCCGCCCTCGGAGGCTCCCCGCGGCGCTACGCCTCAGGCCGGCAGTACGAGCTGCGGCGCGGCGACGCGCTCGCCGTCGTCACCGGACTGGCCGCCGGCCTCCGGCTGTACAGCCGCGGCGGCACGCAGCTGACCGAAAGCTACGGTGACGAGGAGATCCCGCCGGGCGCCACCGGGATCACGCTGGCGCCGTGGGCCAACCGGGTGGAAGACGGCGTCTGGCACCTCAACGGCAAGAAGCAGCAGCTGGACATCACCGAGGTCGCGAACAACAACGCCAGCCACGGGCTGCTGCGCAATTCCTCCTACGACCTCGTGGACGAGTCCGAATTTTCCGTGACACTGGAAGCGGCGG
The DNA here is from genome assembly GCF_059383435.1 of Pseudarthrobacter sp. HLT1-7. Taxonomy (NCBI): domain Bacteria; kingdom Bacillati; phylum Actinomycetota; class Actinomycetes; order Micrococcales; family Micrococcaceae; genus Pseudarthrobacter; species Pseudarthrobacter sp. HLT1-7. The sequence goes on from NZ_JBWZCH010000005.1 coordinate 105,911, forward strand.
TTTTCCCGCAGCACGGCTACCCGTTCCTGCTGCGCCACCGGGTGCGCTATGAACTGGCCGACGACCTCGGCCTGGTGGTCCGGCAGACGCTCATCAACGACTCGCAGGAGCCGGCGCCGTTCGTCCTTGGCGCCCATCCCTACCTCCGGCTGGGCGACGTGCCGAGCGAGGAACTCGCCGTGACGGTCCGCGCCCGGACCCGGCTCGTGACGGATGACCGCCTGATCCCGCGCGGTACCGAACCTGTGGGCGGCGACTTCGACCTGCGCGCCGGCCGGCCCGTAGCCGGTCTGGACCTCGACTCCGCCTTCACGGACCTGGAGTTCGACGGCGGCCTCGCCCGGCACACGCTCCGCGCCCCGGACGGGCGGAGCGTGACCCTGTGGCAGGACGCGGCCTGCGGCTACGTCCATGTCTTCGTGACCGCAAACTTCCCGGGCCGGCCCAAGGCGGTGGCGATCGAGCCCATGACCGGGCCGGCCAACGCCTTCAACAGCGGCGACGGCCTGCGCTGGCTGGACCCGGGGGAGCGGTTCACCATGACCTGGGGAATCAGCGCTTCCCTGGATCAGCGCTTCCCTGGATCAGGGGTTTCACATCCAGGCGCCGCTGGTGAATCATAGGGCTATGACGCCAGCTGACGACGCCGCCCCGCAACGCCTTGCAGATACGGCCCAGGTTCCCCGCCGGGCACTCACGGACAGTGAGCTGGACCAGGACATTCCCTACGGCGTGCGGATGGCGGCCTCCTGGGCCTGGCGGATCGGCCTCATCCTGCTGGTAGCCGGTGCGCTGATCTGGCTGCTCGGCAGGGTGAGCTTCCTGATTATCCCGGTCATGGTGGCAGCCCTGCTGGCGGGCCTGCTCAGCCCCGTTACGCGCTGGCTGACACGGCACCGGGTGCCCAGGGGCCTCTCCGTCGCGGTCACCGTCCTCGGGTTCCTCGGAGTCATCGCCGGCGCGCTGACACTCGTGGGCCGGCAGCTTGCGACCGGATTCGGCGAACTGTGGACAGAGGCGCTCGCCGGAGTCCAGCAGGTCCAGGCCTGGCTCTCCGAGGGCCCGCTGCACCTGACGGCGGCCCAGATCGACCAGTACATCAAGGAAGCCTCCGCGGCGCTGCAGACCAACAGCAGCAGCATCCTGAGCGGGGCGCTGAACTTCGGCAGCACCGCAGGACACTTCGCCGCCGGCCTGGTCCTGGCGTTGTTCGTCCTGATCTTCTTCCTGCTCGAAGGCGACCGGATCTGGGCGTTCATCGTCCGCCTGCTGCCCCGGAAGGCCCGTGCCGCCGCGTACGGGGCCGGCCGCAAGGGGTGGACCTCGATGGTCAGCTACGCGCGGATCCAGATGTTCGTGGCCTTCGTGGACGCCATCGGGATCGGTGCCGGTGCCGCCATCATTGGTGTTCCGCTGGCACTGCCGCTGGGCGTCCTGGTGTTCCTGGGCTCCTTCATCCCGATCGTCGGCGCTCTCGTCACCGGCGCTGTTGCCGTTCTGCTGGCCCTCGTGGCCAACGGCCCGGTCAATGCCCTGATCATGCTGGGGATCGTGCTGCTGGTGCAGCAGTTCGAGAGCCACATCCTGCAGCCGCTCGTGATGGGCAAGGCCGTGTCCCTGCATCCCGTCGCCGTGATCCTGTCCGTCGCGGCCGGCTCCTACCTCGCCGGTATCCCTGGGGCCCTCTTCTCCGTGCCGATCCTGGCCGTAGCAAACTCGTCGATTCGCTACATTGCCGGCAGAACGTGGGAACATGATGAGGTGCTGGCGGCCGCGGGTCTTCAGGCCGTCCTTGCCCCGGTAGCCGGTACAGACAACACAGTGCGGGACGTCCGCCTGCCGGGTCAAGCCCCCGGCCGCGGCGATGGCGCCGCACAGCACCGCGGTGCCCCGGGCGGCGATGCCGGACGGGACACCGAGGCCTGACGTACCATCCGGGCCAAAGCCTGATCCGAGAAGGAGACTAGTTCGTGAACAACCTTGAGAGCCTGCCCGTCACGCTGGACGATGTCCTGGCGGCGCAGAAGCTGCTCGACGGGATCATTACCCGGACGCCGGTCGAATCCTCCCGGGCCCTCGGGACCATGGTGGGCGCCGAGGTCTACCTCAAGTGCGAGAACCTGCAGCGCGCCGGCTCCTTCAAGGTCCGCGGCGCCTATGTGCGGATGGCTAAACTTTCCCCGGCGGAAAAGAAGCGCGGCGTCGTCGCGGCCTCTGCCGGCAACCACGCCCAGGGCGTCGCGGTCGCGGCGAAGAGTCTCGGCATCAAGGCCCGGATCTACATGCCCCTCGGTGTTGCCCTGCCCAAGCTCGCGGCCACCCGAAGCCACGGGGCTGAAGTGGTGCTGCACGGCCATAACGTGGACGAGGCCCTCGCCGAGGCGAAGCGCTACGCCGATGAGACCGGCGCCGTCTTCGTCCACCCCTTCGACGACGTCGACGTCGTTGCCGGCCAGGGCACGGTGGGCCTCGAAATCCTCGAACAGATCCCCGACGTGGACACCATCCTGATGGGCGTCGGCGGCGGCGGGCTGCTCGCCGGCGTGGCCGTGGCCGTCAAGGCCAGGGCCAAGGAACTCGGCCGTGAGATCCGGATCATCGGGGTCCAGGCCGAAAACGCAGCCGCCTACCCGCCGTCGCTCGCCGCGGATGCGCTGGTCCCGCTCAAACGCGTCTCCACCATGGCCGACGGCATTGCCGTCGGCCGGCCCGGCCAACTGCCCTTCAGTATCATCCGCGAACTGGTCGACGACGTCGTCACCGTCAGCGAGGACGCCCTGGCCCGCGCGCTGATCTTTCTGCTGGAACGCGCCAAGATGGTGGTGGAGCCCGCCGGCGCCGTGGGCATCGCTGCGCTGATGGAAGGCAAGATCGAGCGTCCCGGAACCGTCGCCGTGGTCCTCTCCGGCGGCAACATCGACCCGATGCTGATGCTCAAGGTCATCCAGCGCGGGCTCTCCGCCGCCGGCCGCTACATGACCGTGCGGATGATGCTGGACGACCGTCCCGGTTCGCTGGCCACGATCGCCCGGATCATCGCCGAGAACGACGCCAACGTCACCGGTCTCGACCACACCCGGGTGGGCGGGTCCATCAGCATGGGCGACGTCTCCATCACGGTGAACCTGGAAACCAAGGGCCACGAGCACTGCGAGCAGGTCCTCGCGGCACTCCGGGCCGAAGGCTTCCAGCCGATCGTGGTTCACTAGGGTCCATGATGCTTTACTCCACGCGCAGCGGCAGGCCCTCGTCCGGCGAAACGACCGCGGGGCGTGCCCGGAAGGGCCTGCTGGTGGTGGGCTCGTTCGTGCTGCTGCTGTATCTGATCGAAATCATCAATACCCTGATGCTGCATACCCTTAACGGGACCTTCGGGCTGCGGCCGCGGCGGCTCGACGGGATTCTGGACATCCTGACGTTTCCGCTGCTGCACGCCAATCTGGCGCACCTCTTCTCCAACACGCTGCCGCTGATCATCTTCGGCTTCCTCGTGTTCCTGTCCGGCCGGCGGGTGTTCGCCACGGCTCTGGCCTCGAGCTGGCTGGGATCCGGGGTGATGGTATGGCTGATCGGCGGCTTCAACATCACCGTGGGGGCGTCCGGCCTGGTCTTCGGACTGTTCGCGTTCCTGCTGGTGCGCGGCTTTTTTAACCGGAACTGGTGGCAGATTCTGCTGTCCGTCGTGCTGTTCCTAAGCTACGGAGGCATCCTCTTCGGCATCCTGCCGTCCGTGGCGAGCTTCGTTTCCTGGCAGGCGCACCTCGGCGGCGCCATCGGGGGCGTCCTGGCCGCCCTGCTCCTGAGCAGCCGGCGCGCCGGAACGCAGCTCAGCAGGCGGTAGCACAACGACGCCGACCCGCCGGCTGGTGGGCATTTTCTTCAGTTCGTCGGGGGTCCGGGCGCGGTGGCCGGGCTCTGGGACATGCCCCGCGCCGGGGGCAGCGGGTGGACATAGTGTCATTATGCCCGGTCCCGGGTGCGAAGAATGGGCATGTCCCGCTGGACTGGACACCGCCCCAAAGGGACATGCCCCGCGCCGGGGCCAGCGGGTGGACATAGTGTCATTGTGCCCGGTCCCGGGTGTGAAGAATGGGCATGTCCCCCGGCCCGAAGAGGTCCAGGCTCCGTCTGACCCCCGACGAACCAACAAAAATGACCGCGAGGGCCGGGGAAAGCAGAAAGTCCCCGCCGTGGCAGGGACTTTCTGGTGGGACCGGCCGCGGCGGTTGTCAGCCGGCGTACGGCTTGGCGGAGATGATCTCCACCGGGATGACCTTGCCGTTCGGGGCGGTGTAGCTGAGCTTGTCGCCCTGCTGGTGGCCGACGATGGCCGCACCCAGGGGGGACTTCTCACTGAAGACATCGAGGTCTGAGTCGCCGGCGATTTCACGGGACCCGAGCAGGAAGGTCTCCTGCTCGCCGGCGATCCTGGCAACGACGAGCATCCCGGGCTCGACGATGCCGTCATCAGCCGGGGATTCGCCCACATGCGCGTCCCGGAGCAGCGCGGTCAGCTGGCGGATCCGGGCCTCGATCTTGCCCTGCTCCTCCTTGGCCGCGTGGTAGCCGCCGTTCTCCTTGAGGTCGCCTTCCTGGCGGGCCGCTTCGATCTTCTGAACGATTTCCGCCCGGCCGGGGCCGGAGAGGTGGTCCAGCTCTGCCTTCAGGCGGTCAAAAGCTTCCTGGGTGAGCCAAGCTGCAGTTGCGCTGTTGGTGGTAGACACGGACTTCTCCTTATGGTCAAACAAGCAAAGACCCCGCCACAGCGGCCACTTTTGGGACTCAGCAACCAGCTCGGCGGGGGAAAGGTATTGATCCATTGTAGTCAATCCTGTGGATATACCAAAGAACCCTGCGGTGTGGATCACACCGTGGTGCCCGCCACTGCGGCAACCCTTGTCGGCGTCGGGGTCGGGGCGGCGGGGCTACTCGGCGGGGTCGGGAAGCCAGCAACTGTCGACGACGCCGGAAACGGCCTGGGATTCCGTGCGGACCAGCGCCCGGTGGGCTGTGGTGCGGCCGCCGTCGGAGCCGGCGTCGGTGGCATTGGGGGCGATGTCCACGACTTTCCAGCCGACCACCGCGAACTTGGCATCCAGCGCCTTGACGGCGCATCTGGCATCCGTTGCCGGTTCCTTGGTGACCTGGAAATCAATCTCTGTCACGGTGGCGTCCGGAGTGCTATAGCCGATGTCCTTAAAGGTGATGCTCTCCGTGGCATTCGAGGTCGAGATCCAGGCCATGAACCCGATTCCCAGCGCGAGGGCGGCAACCAGGATGGCCCGCCTGGCGCTGCCGCCCAGGGCGCGCTTTTGGCCGCCGTAGCGATTGGCTAGGCTGGTAGATGCCGGCGCGGGCGCGGCAGGCTGATCCTTGGAAGTCACCAGTCCAGTTTAGGCTGGATCGGGACGGGCATTGTCCGCGCAGCCGATGCGGCCCGTATTCCCGCCAGAAGACCCGCAGCTTCCCGCCAGAAGACCCGCAGCAGTAGTTTCGCATTCGAAGTCCCGCAGTCGCAGTTCCGCAGTCGAAGTCCCGCATCAGCAGTCCCGCGCACGAAAACCCGTAGAAAGAGGAGCCGTCCCACGATGACAGCGTCTCCCAGCCCGTCCGCGCCGCTTCGGCTGCTGGCCGTCCACGCCCATCCCGACGACGAGTCCAGCAAGGGCGCCGCCACGATGGCGATGTACGCTGCGGCCGGCGTCGACGTCCTGGTGGCGACCTGCACCGACGGCTCCCGCGGTGACATCCAAAACCCCTCCATGGAGGACCAGCCGCACCCCAAACGCGACATGGCCGGGGCCCGGCGGCTCGAGATGGACCGCGCCGCCGGGGTCCTCGGCGTCAGCCAGCGCTGGCTCGGCTTCGTCGATTCGGGGCTGCCGGAAGGCGATCCGCTGCCGCCGCTGCCGGCGGGCTCTTTCGCGACGCTGCCGCTGGAGCGGGCGGCTGCGCCCCTGGTCCGGCTGGTCCGGACGTTCAGGCCGCAGGTGATCCTCAGCTACGACGAAAACGGCGGGTATCCGCACCCGGACCACATCATGGCGCACCGCGTCGCGGTCGAGGCCTTCGAGGCGGCCGGCGATCCGGCCCGGTACCCGGGAACCGGCGAGGCCTGGGCGCCCAGCAAGCTCTACTACGACCGCGCCTTCAGCCCCGAACGCTTCCGCGCCCTGCACTACGCGCTGGAGGAGTCCGGGCTCCAGTCGCCCTACGCCGAAAGGCTCGCCGCCTGGCTTGAGACCGACGCGGAAGGCCACACGCCGCCGGCGCCGACCCACCCCACCACCACGCAGATCGACTGCGGGGACTTCTTTGAAGCCCGGGACGACGCCCTGCGCGCCCACCGCACCCAGGTGGACCCGGGTGGCTTCTTCTTCGCCGTGTCACCGGCGATGCAGCGCCGCGTCTGGCCATGGGAGGACTACTCGCTGATCCAGTCCAGGATCCCTGCCGATCTGCCCGAAAAGGACTTCTTCGCCGGGCTAAGATAGACCCGGCAGGCAATTTACATGCCGCGTGGAACTGCGTAGCAGGGAAGTTGCAGCGAGCCGGAACAGCAGTCGTCCAGAAGTAGCACCGAAGCCCCGGCCTCGGGCCGCCATCAGTCCCACAGAAGGTTTTATCCGTGCATTCCATGCTCATCGCTCTGGCAACAGCCCCGGCGCCCGCCCCTTCACCGTCGCTGCGTCCGGGACTTTCCCAGGACCAGGTGACACCCGGCCTCCTGGGCTTCCTGCTGACAGCCTTCATCGTGCTGCTGACGGCGCTGCTGATCGTGGACATGGTGCGGCGCATCCGCCGGGTCCGCTACCGCGCCCAGGTCGAAGAAGAGCGGACCGCCGCCGAAGCGGCAGAGCCCCACGACGCCGCCCGGGACCGGCAACCACAGTCCAGGGACGTAAGGTCCCCGCAAACGCAGTACCCCGGCGCAAAGTCCCCGGATGTTAAGGCCCCGGGGCTCCAGTCCCCGCAGGATTCTGCCGGCACCGCCGGCAGCCGGCCGGAAACCAACGGCGATGCAGGGCCCGGGACCCGCTGACCGGGATCCGTCCCCGGTTTTCCCCGGGGCGGCAAACGCCCTGGGCGGGGAACCCTCTGCCTATTTGCGGCAGCACGCAGGGAACCCGGTGCACTGGCGGCCCTTCGGGGATGAGGCGTTTGCCTTCGCCGCCGCCCGCGATGTCCCCGTGTTCCTCTCGATCGGCTACGCAGCCTGCCACTGGTGCCACGTTATGGCGCATGAATCCTTTGAGGACCAGGGCACCGCGGACTACCTGAACGCCAGCTTCGTCGCCGTCAAAGTGGACCGCGAAGAGCGGCCCGACGTCGACGCCGTCTACATGGCCGCGACCCAGGCGATCACCGGGGAAGGCGGCTGGCCGATGTCCGTCTTCCTGCTGCCGGACGGCCGGGCCTTCCACGCAGGAACCTACTTTCCGCCCCGGCCGCTGCCGGGCAGACCCTCCTTCCGGCAGGTCCTCGAGGCCGTGACCGAAGCCTGGCTCGAGCGCCGCGACGCGCTGGTACAGAATGCCGACAATCTGGCCCGCGGCCTTGCAGCCGCGCAGTTCGGCTCCGCGGTGCGGCTGGACGGCCCTCCCGACCCCATCGGCGCGGCCCTGCTCTCCGACGCCGTGCACGCGCTGGCCGGTGCCGAAGACCCCTCCGGCGGAGGATTCGGCACCGCACCGAAGTTCCCGCCCTCCGCAGTCCTGGAGTTCCTGGTCCGGCATGCCGCCGCAGGGTCCGGTACCGCGGACGCAGCCCGGGAGATGGCCGGCCGCACCCTCGCCGCGATGTCCCGTTCGGCCCTGTTTGACCAGCTGGACGGCGGCTTCGCCCGCTATTCCGTCAGCCGCGACTGGTCCGTCCCGCACTTCGAGAAAATGCTTTATGACAATGCCCAGTTGTTGCGCGTCTACGTCCACTGGGTCCGGCTCGGCGGAGCCGCAGAGTACCCCGCGGCCGAAGCCGCCGACGTCGCCGGCCGCACCGCCGACTGGCTCCTCGCATCGCTTGGACTGACAGTGCCGCCGGAACCGGGCACGGACAATTCTGGGCCCGCGTCCCATCCCGGGGCGCTGGCGTCCTCCCTCGACGCCGACACCGTGGTGGACGGGGCGCACACCGAGGGGGGCACCTACCTCTGGACCGCCGCGGACCTCGCCCGGCTGCTGGGGTCCGGGGACGGCGCCGCCGTCGCCCGCCTGATGAACGTCACGGCCCGCGGCACCGTCACCGCGGACGGCTCCCCGCTGCATCCCGGGCGGGCCCTGGACGCCGCGGACACGGCGCTTTGGCAGCGGGTCCGGCCGGTGCTCCTTGCAGCGCGCTCACACCGGCCGCAGCCGGCCCGCGACGACAAGGTGGTGGCCGGCTGGAACGGGCTGGCCGTTGCGGCGCTGGCCGATGCCGGCGCCGTGCTGGAACGGCCCGGACTCGTGGCGGCCGCGGAACGCATTGCGGCTTACCTCGAGCGGGTGCACTGGAGCGCCGGATCCGGGGGAGCACCCGGCACCCTGATGCGGGTCTCCCACCAGGGACTGGCCCGGGGGATCGGCGGGCTGCTGGAGGACTATGCCTTCTGCGCCGAGGGCCTATTCGCGCTTTACGCCGTCACCGGCAGGGCGCGCTGGTACCGGCTGGCCGAGGAAATCATTGCCGCCGCCGTCGCGCGGTTTGCCTCGGACGGGGCCCTGCGCGACGCTGCGGGGGAGTCGGAGCAGGTATTCAACGCCCAGGGCCGGCGTGCGGCGCTGGACCCCTTCGATGGTGCCACGCCGAGCGGCGCCGCCGCCTTCGCGGGTGCGCTGCTGTCCTCCGCCGCACTGTCCGGCTCCGGCGAACACCGGTCCCTGGCCGGCAATGTCCTCGCCCTGCTGCCCCCGCTGGCGGCCAGGGCTCCCAGAGCGGCCGGCTGGCTGCTCGCGACGGCACAGTCCGCCCTGGCAGGCCCGGTTGAGGCCGCCGTCGTCGGCCCGCCCACGCCGGCGCGGGCGGCACTGCACCGGGAACTGCTGCTCTCGCCGAGCCCAGGACTGGTGATTGCGATCCAGGGCCGGGAAGGGGAATCCGCCGCCGAGGGTGCGGTGCCCCTGCTGCGCGGCCGCGAGGCGGCGGCCGACGGCTCGCCGCTGGTCTTCCTATGCCGCGGGATGGTCTGCGGGCTTCCGGTCGGTTCCGCCCGGAAAGTGCGGGAGCGCCTGGCTGCCATGGCGGAATGAAGCGCCCAGGGGTGCCGAGCGACAGGGCGTACCTCGCGGGGCCGAGCTTCGCCTGAGGTCAGCCGAGGACGGCGATGGCAATGGCGATGTAGTGCACGGCGAAAGCCACGACCGTCAGGGCGTGGAACAGTTCGTGGAAGCCGAAATGCTTATAGCTGATGTTGGGCTTCTTCAGGGCGTAGAAGACGGCGCCGGTGATGTAGAGGGCGCCCCCGACGCATATCAGCACGGCCGAGGCCACGCTGGCGGCGAAGAACTCGGGCAGGAAGAACAGGGAGCCGCAGCCCAGCGCGATGTAGATCGGCACGTACAGCCAGCGCGGGGAATCCGTCCACAGCAGCCGGAACAGCACCCCAAGGATGGCCCCGGACCAGATGACCCATAACAGCAGCACGGCCTTGGGCCGCTCCAGGAGGGCCCATGCCAGGGGGGTGTAGCTTCCGGCTATCACCAGCATGATGTTTGTATGGTCCAGCCGCTTCAGCACGATCTTGACGCCCGGGGACCAGTTCCCGCGGTGGTAGATGGCGCTGATGCCGAAGAGCAGGACACCCGTGAAGACATAGATGGCTGAGGCAATTTTCAGCCCCGGCGTCGGGGCCAGTGCCACGAGCACGATGCCGGCCGCCAGCGCCAGCGGAGCCGTCACGGTGTGGATCCAGCCGCGCCATTGCGGCTTGATCATCAGGAGTTCGGCCAGCCGGACCGCGGCATCGTCCATCGGGCCCGATTTTGGGTCTGCAGGCTGTTCCGGCCGCGGCTCAGGAGTGTTGCTTTCCATCCGGCCATAATATCCTACGGACAAGTAAGTTACCCGCGGGTAACGGCTCCGCGGGGGACATCCGGCCCGGCCGTGCCCCCGCCCCGCCCTCCGGCAGGTAGCCTAGGATCTGCACAGCAGTCGTCCTTCTAGGAAGCCAGGTGAATCTCCGGATGGAAATGCCAGGGTTCCTCTATGGCTTCTACGAGCGCAGGCTCCAGCGGTCCTTGGACCCGGAGCGGATCCCCAAACACATCGGCGTCATGGTGGACGGCAACCGGCGGTGGGCCCGCCAGTTCAACGCCCCCACGAGCCAGGGGCACCAGGCCGGGGCCGACAAGATCCACGAGTTCCTCGGCTGGTGCCAGGAACTGGGCGTCAAGGTGGTCACCCTCTACATGCTCTCCACGGACAATATGAACCGCTCGGGCGAAGAACTCGATCTGCTCATGGGCATCATCGCCAATACCCTGGACCGGCTGGACGAGGACGCCGACATTTCGGTGCACGCCATGGGGGCGCCGGAGCTGCTGCCGGACTACCTCGCCGAGCGGCTCAACAGACTCACCGCGCGCACACCCGTGCGGGAGAAGATCCACGTCAATGTCGCCGTCGGCTACGGCGGACGGCGGGAGATCGTCGACGCCGTCCGCGAACTGCTGCACGACGCCGTCGACCGCGGCGCGGACATCGGGACACTGGCCGACGGGCTGACCGTGGACGACATTTCACGGTTCCTCTACACCCGCGGCCAGCCCGATCCGGACCTTGTGATCCGGACCTCGGGTGAGCAGCGGCTGTCCGGTTTTCTGATGTGGCAAAGCGCCTACAGCGAGTTCTATTTCTGCGAGGCCCTCTGGCCCGCTTTCCGGAAAGTGGACTTCCTCCGTGCCCTCCGCGACTACGCCGGCAGGCAGCGGCGCTTCGGGTCCTGAGACGTTCACCCGCGGTTCACCTGACCGCAATAAGAATCGCCGGAAAATAGACACCGAATCGCCGCACCGGGGCGTACGTTGATCTCATCAGCAGGCACACCGCCGGCTGATCGGGGAGGCCGGTACATGGAGCGGAAATTCGCACCGGGTGTATGGGAGGCCGCGTCCGGCCTCACGGCCGAGCCGCCTCACCACTAACAATTCCGGGCATGTGCCCCGGGGCTGGAGTCGATGTGGCTATTTCTGAACAACTGCCCGACGTCGTGACCGACCAGGGACAGAAAGCTACCTCTCGCGCCAAGCGAGCCACCCAAAAGACCGGTGCAGCGGATTCCGCTGCGGCCGGTCTTGCTGTTTCCGGGGAAGGGATAGCAACCAGGGAACCGGCCCGGAGCTTCGTGATCGACACCTCGGTGCTGCTCTCGGACCCGCGGGCCCTGCTCCGCTTTGCGGAACACGAAGTCATCCTGCCGATCGTGGTCATCACCGAGCTCGAGGGCAAACGCCACGATCCTGAGCTCGGCTACTTCGCCCGCAAGGCGCTCCGGCTCCTCGATGACCTGCGGGTGGAGCACGGCGGACTGAACCGGCCGATCCCGCTGGGCCACGACGGCGGCACCCTGATGGTGGAACTGAACCATATTTCCGCCGAGGTCCTCCCGGCCGGTTTCCGCGGCGGGGACAACGACAGCCGGATCCTCGCCGTCGCCAAGAGCCTCGCCAATGAGGGCCGGGACGTGACGGTGGTATCCAAGGACCTTCCGATGCGGGTCAAGGCCTCCGCTATGGGGCTGCAGGCTGACGAATACCGCAACGAGCTGGTCAAGGACTCGGGCTGGACCGGGGTTGCCGAGATTGACGCGACCGAGCAGGAGGTCGCCGCGCTCTACGGCCACGAGCCGGTCTTCATCCCGGAGGCGGCCGAGCTGCCGACGAACACCGGCCTGGTCCTACTCTCCAACCGGGGGTCCGCCCTGGGCCGGGTGGGAGCGGACAAGCAGGTCCGTCTCGTGAAGGGCGACCGCGACGTCTTCGGACTGCACGGACGCTCCGCCGAACAACGACTGGCGATCGACCTGCTCATGGACCCGTCCGTGGGCATCGTCTCCCTCGGCGGACGTGCCGGCACCGGAAAGTCGGCGCTGGCCCTGTGTGCCGGCCTCGAGGCCGTGCTGGAACGCCGGGAGCACCGCAAGGTGATCGTCTTCCGCCCGCTCTACGCCGTGGGCGGCCAGGAGCTCGGCTACCTGCCCGGCTCCGAGGCCGAGAAGATGAACCCGTGGGCCCAGGCGGTCTTTGACACCCTGGGGGCGCTGGTCAGCCAGGAAGTCGTGGAGGAAGTGATGGGCCGGGGCATGCTCGAGGTGATGCCGCTGACCCATATCCGGGGACGTTCGCTGCACGACGCCTTTGTGATCGTGGACGAGGCACAGTCCCTTGAGAAGAACGTCCTGCTCACCGTCATGAGCCGGATCGGCCAGAACTCGAAGATCGTCCTGACCCACGACGTCGCCCAGCGCGACAACCTCCGGGTCGGCCGGCACGACGGCGTTGCCGCCGTCGTCGAAACGCTTAAGGGGCACCCGCTCTTCGGCCACGTGACCCTGACCCGCTCGGAGCGCTCGCCGATCGCGGCCCTGGTGACGGAGCTGCTGGAGGGGGCGGAGATCTAGGCCTCTGTCGTCGGTTGGCAGCCGTGGTCCGGTTCGCCGGGCCACGGCCCGTCGCCGTCGCTTAGCGCGGGGGTCGCGGGGCGACCTTCGGGGCCCGACGTGCCGCGATGCGCAGTGCCGCGCCGGACTCTTCATAGGGCGTCGCGTAGCGCCAACCGTGTGGTTAGTGACATCGCCTCTCGGAACCAGGGCGTAGACGGTACCGCCCCGGATTGTTACCGTGGAGTATCCGCCGGCACGCGGCGGCGGGAAACGGGAGGCTTATATGTCCGGCAAGAAGAAGGAACTGGCAGGATTTACCGTACCGGGTCTGGAGCTGAAGGAGGGCCACAAGGTCGCAGTCATCCTCCAGTCACGGCTTCATGCCCTCAACGATCTGCAGCTCACCCTCAAGCACGCCCACTGGAATGTTGTTGGCCGGGATTTCATCGGAGTCCATGAGATGCTGGACCCGCAGATCGCACTGGTGCGGGCCATGGTAGATGAAACTGCCGAACGCATGGCCACACTGGGGGTTTCGCCCAACGGGCTTCCCGGCGCCATGGTCAAGGCCCGCGACTGGGACGACTACTCCATCGGCCGGGCCAAAACCGCCGAGCATCTGGCCGCACTCGATCTGGTCTACAACGGCGTGGTGGCAAGTCACCGGACGGCGATTGAAGAAGTCGGGCCCATCGATCCGGTCACCGAGGACATGCTGATCGGCCAGACCGGCAAGCTGGAACTGTTTCAGTGGTTCATGCGCGCCCATCTGGAGGACGGCTCCGGCGCCCTCGCCAACGCCGGCGCCCACACGGAGAAATCCGCAGCTTCGAAAGCGAAATAGGAGTCGACAGCAGACGGCAGTCGCGATGTAATGTGTCGAATCCTCGAAACCGGGAGCTCGACAGGCTCACCGGGACGGGCGCTCACCGGCCCAGGACCGTGCCCACGACTGTGGCGGCCGGGATCGGGCCGAAGTCGCGCGAGTCTATGGAGGTCTCGCGGTTGTCGCCCAGGACGAACAGCTGGCCGGCCGGGACCGTCACTGTGCCGAAGTAAACGCCGTCGATGGTGCGCTGGTCGACGTAGGGTTCCCGGGCGGGCGTTCCGTCGACGAACAGCACGCCGTCCTTCATGGCGACGGTCTGACCGGCGCGGGCCACCACCCGCTTGAGCAGGAATCCGTCCGAGCGTTCGCCGACCTCGGGCTCCGGAAAGACCACAAGCTGGCCGCTCTCAATATCAGCGAGGCGGGGCGCGGCCTTGTTCAGCCAGACCATGCTGCCGGACGGAATCGTCGGCTCCATACTGACCGAGCTGACCGTGATCGGTTCAAGCACGAGCAGCCGGAGCGCCAGGACGGCGCCCAGGCCGATACCGGCCCAGCCCAAGTCCCGCCGTCGCACGCCGCTCAGTCCTGTTCCGTGTCCCACACCGCGGGAGCTGCCCCGATCGGGTCGTTGGGATCTGCGTCATTCTCGCCGAGGCCCACCCGGAACTGCAGCATCATGGAATGGTCCTCGTGGGTCAGATTATGGCAGTGGAGCATGTATCGGCCCTTGTTCGGGCCGAAGTGGACCAGCACGCGGACCGTTTCACCCTCGCCCACATAAACCACGTCCTTGGGCCCCTTTTCGTAGGGAAAGGGGGGCTTGCCGTTGCGGCTGAGGATCTGGAAATCGACCAGATGCATGTGCATGGGATGGTGCCAGCCGCCCGAAGTGTTCCGGAACTCCCAGATTTCCACGGCGTTCAGGGCCGGGTTGGCCATCGCCTTCCGGAACCCGCTGGCGATGACCTCTTCCCAGGTCATGTCATTGATGGTCCAGATGTTGGTCACGTCGTCGTGCTTGATCCGGAAGCTGCGGGTCTTGGTTGCGGCGGCGGCCGTGAGGTCCATCGGATGGCTTCGGGCCAGGGCCGTCGGTATCCGGTTCCAGGTCGGATCCGCGGTGTCGACGGGGTCGGCCACAACGTCGAAGGCCATAATCTTTCCGGTGTTGTCGAAGTCGCGGTTGTTGTTGTTGGAGAGGTTGCGCAGCTCGATCCGCTTCCCGGGGGCGTAGTTCCGGAAGTCAATGAGGATTTCGTAGCGTTCGGCGCTGGCGTGCCGCCAAGAGCCGATGGTCTGCGCCACCGGGATGAGCCCGGCGTCTGTGGCCACCACGGTGACGGGATCGCCGGTGCTCAGCGTGAAGCGGTAGGAGCGGGAGATCGAGGCATTGAGGACCCGGAAGCGGTAGACGCGCCGCTGGACCTTCATCACGGGCCAGGGCTTCCCATTGACCAGGATGACGTCACCCCACAACCCGGAGCGGTCCCGGTCGTCAAAGCCCAACGAGCCGTCTGCCGCGAACATGGCATCGCTGATGATCAGCGGGACGTCGAAATTGCCTTGGGGGAGCAGGGCCCTCTCCTCCGGATCGCTGATAAGGTACTGGCCGGCGAGTCCTGAGTAGACGTTCTGGGCGGTGAAGTGAACCGAGTGGTCGTGATACCAAAGGGTCCGGGCCGGCTGGTAGTTCGGGTACTGGTAGTCCTTGTAAAATCCGGGCATCGTAAGGTCGTTCGCGTAGCCGTCGAACTGGGGCAGCGATGCGGAGCCGTGCAGGTGCGTTGAGGTGGGCATAGCGTGGCCGAGCGCCGGATGCCGGGCCGGCAGCTGGTTCCTCATGTGGACCACGGCGCGGATGCCCCGTTCGATCCGGAGGGTGGGCCCGGGGAAGATGCCGTTGTAGCCCAGGATCGGGGTGGTCAGCCGGGGCAGGATCTGCGCTGTGCCCAGTTTCTGCGTCAGGGTGTAGCGCCGGACGGGGAGCCCGTCGGCGCCGACGATGGTCGTGTACGGGAGTTGGGGGGGCAGCGTCAGGGGCGTCCGGTAGGGCCGGGGCATATCCCTGTCGTTGAGCTTGCTCGCGGATTTAGCGGTGACCCCGGTAATCGGGACGGTCACGAGACCCGCCCCGACCAGGCCGAGGCCGCCGAAAATAAGTGCCTGACGCCGTGAAACGGACATAGTGATCAGCCTTCCCTTTTACCTACAATGTCTTCCGCCAGCGTGCGACCTCGGGCTTGGGAAAACCCTCGGGCGGGCTAGCCGCTGTGGTGGGCCAGTCCCATGGAGAGCCGGGAGCTGCCGGGGCCTTCAAGCACCAGCGCGACGGCCCGGTCCGGGACTTCAAAGATCAGCGTTGTTCCGTTCGATTCGCCCTGCCGCAGCGCGATGTCCGGCGCGGAGCTCCAGATCGGCTGAGCCTTGAGGGAACCCAACCCGGTCACGGTGAAGCCGCCGGCAGTCACCTGCACGCCTGCGGCGTCCAGCGCGGTGAGCCGGACCACGAGCCGGACGCGGTGGCTTCCCCCGGGCGGGGTGCCGGCGAGTGCGGCGCCGCCCGCACCGGGCTGCCAGCCGTCCGCTTCCAGCGGGACGATTTCGCTGATGCTGGCCATTCCCCCCGGGATGAGGGCCGACGCGCCCAAAGGAACGCTCGGGGCCGGTCTTGCCGTCAGGAACAGGAAGGACAGGGCGAGCCCGATGGCGAGCAGCAGCGTCAGCGGGATCAGCAGGGCCCGGCGCCGTCCCGGGGACGTGCGGGGCGTGATCTCGATCGCTGTTCCGGACATACTGACAGCCAAGCCGGTCCGGCTTGGGAAAAGCCTGTGGCCGGGGTTCGGCGTGGTGCCGTGCAGGCCGGCCGCAGGCCTCAGATTCCTAGATACTTTGCGGTTGCTTCGTGGCCTTCCACCTGCAGGGTCCAGCCGGGGCGCTTGAAGGTGGCGGGCGTGAGGCGGACTTTCTGGACGTCCTCTGCCGTGCCGCCCCACGAGGCGCGGGCGACGCCGTTGAGCTCGTAGCCGAGCGACCGGGAGACGCCGAGTGACTGCTGGTTCCAGGCGGCGGCCTCGGATTCCGCCACCTCGGCGCCGAGCCAGTCGAAGGCGTAGAGGGAGATTGCGGCGCGCATTTCCTTGCCGAGTCCCTGGCCCTGGGCGTTCCGGCGGAGCCAGGAGCCGCTGCTGACGGTCTTGAGCGTGGCGAAACTCTTGCCCTCGATGTCCTGGCAGCCGACGAATTCGCCGTTGTGCCAGACTCCCAGCAGGAGGAGCCATTCCTGCGGGGACATGGTCCCGCGGCACCGCCAGTACCACTGCGCCATGTTCGGGCCGAGCTCCCCGGCGGGGGATTCGGCCCAGGGACGGCTGAAAGGGCTGCGTCCGGGCTCGTGGATCCCGCTCAGGGCCGCCTGCACCGCGGCCGGGATGTCCTCATCGCGGATGGGCCGCAGTACCAGGCGGGGTGTGGTCAGGGTGAGGCCGAAAGGCGGCCAGTAGCGATCAAGCGCAGTCATCCCGGCAGCTTAGCGGCGCGGACGCCGGCCGGCCAGTCACACGGTTTCAGCCTGCCGCGACGTCCCAGCTGATATGCCGGCGGACGTCGGTGAGGTTCATGGATTCGGCGAGGAACAGGTCATCCAGCATGTACTCGTCCACGGCTACAATCCGAAGCCAGTGGCCGTAGCTCTCACGGCTATCCCCGGCCCCCTTCAGCCAGCGGCTCGCGACGCAGACGCCGGTGCCGGTGTCGATCCGCACCAGTGTGCCGCCCGGCCGGCAGAGCGGCGCGTCGGGATCGGCGGGGCGGTAGCCGGGATTGGGGGTGACGGTGGTTTCGAGCGCGGGACGGCCCTCGTGCTCCACCTCCGTGATGGGACCCAGTTCCACGGCATTGGACTTGGGGAATTCGAGCGGGACCGGGGCGTTTCCTGCCAGCTCCACGGGGTCCAGGGCGGCGGCGAAGCGGCCATTGCCGAAGCAGGGTTCGCCGTAGGCTGCTTCCGGGCGGCGCCGGACCCGCCCGCCGTCGTCGTAGACCGGGGTGACGAGGTGCGGCGGCAGCAGCCAGGTCTTCCGGGTGGAGCTGACGTAGAAGACGTCGCGGGAATCGTTGATGCCCGTGGTGCTGTGCAGGACCAGCCCGGCCGCGGTCTCGAGCCGCAATGCCCCCGGGCGCCGCAGCCACGCCCGGACCAGGTCGGAGGCACCCGCGGCAGGATCGCCGGCCATGTTCGCGTCCGCGTCCGTGGCAGCCGAGGGCCGGTCGAGGTATTCAAAGCGCAGGGATTGCCATTTCCACGGCGAGGAACGGCACAGGTTCCGGAACGCGGCCGCCATTTCCGCCGGGTCCCCGGGGGTGCGCGGCCCGGGCCGGTTCCTGCTGTCCCATGCGGCCATATCCACAGCTTACGCGGGCCTGGCCACGGCAGCCGGAATTTCAAGTAGCATCCGAGGATGATCCAACGACTCGGCGCGCTGGGCGAAGGGGCCCCGCTGGCCTTCTGGCTGGCGGCGGCGGCCTGCGCCTATTTCGCGGTCATGGCCGTCCGGCTCACGGTGATCGACGTCCGGCACCACCTGCTGCCGGACCGGATCATCTTCCCCTCCTACGCTGCCGCGGGGGTCCTGCTGATCGGCGCCGCGGCCAGTTCCTTTCTCACGGGTGGCACACATACGGCCCTGCCAGGCGGCGGTGCCGGGCTCCTGGGCGTGCCGGGGCTGCGCATCCTGGCCGGGGGAGCGGCGCTCTGGCTCTTTTATTTCCTGCTCCGGGCCGCCTACCCGCCGGGCATGGGATTCGGCGACGTCAAGCTCGCCGGCGTGCTCGGCATGTATCTGGGCTTCCTGGGCTGGTCGCATGTCTTCGCGGGGACGTTCGCCGCGTTCCTGTTCGGCGGTCTCTGGAGCCTGGGGCTGCTGGCCGTCCGGCGGGGCACCCTGAAATCGAGCATCCCGTTCGGGCCGTTCATGCTGGCCGGCGCTGCGGCCGCGATGCTCCTGCTGCCAGCCTGACGGCCTGGCTAGCCAAAGCCGAACCGTAAGCCGGCTGCGCTTCCCTGCGGGCATTTTCCAGAGCAGACTGGGCGCAGCGACCACGCCCAGCCGACGCCGCATCCATGCAAAGGGGGACTCGATGACCAACCACAGCCGGCTGCAGGCAGTACTGGCAGTGCCGCTCCTGGCGGCTGTCCTGGGAGGCTGCGGCGGATTACCAGGGGCCCCTTCTCCCAAGGAGACCGCACCACCCACAAGTACCGTCGCGGGTTCGCTCCCTGCGGCACCGGACGCGCCCCAGGATTCCGGCGGGCCCGCGACTCCGCAGCCTAACGAACCAGCGATGCCGCTTCCGTTCTGCGAGGGCGGGCCGTTCGGGTGCCGTTCGTATCAATCAGTCGGCGGCCGTGATTCTTCCGGTGAGCTTGCCTGGCTGCAGTCCCAGCCGCTTGTGGTGTCGACGGTTTTTGTGAACGGAACCTGGACTGTTGGAGTCAAGACGCCGTGCAATGGCCTGGGAGTCGAGGTTGATCTCCAAGGGGACCAGTTGATCCCCGGTGAAATTATCGCCACAGCCGTGGGCTGCCTTGGACCGGAGAGCGGATATGAGGCCTGGACCCATGAACTTTTTAGGCTAGCCGTCACCTGGACGCGGGACGGTCAGTCTCTGGTCCTGCAGAACAGTCACGGCACCGTGGAGTTCCGGGACTCGGGGCCGAATCCCAATCTGTGAGATATCCGGCCGGCAGCTTCATGGCTGAAGCCGGCGGCCGGATGGGATGGCCACATGCCTGCACCGGGAATCGGGCGGGAGATTCTCGAAGAAGCCGCTGTGGTGGCGGAGGCAGAGCGTGTTGTTTCGGTGGGCACGGTGGGGCCGGTCACGTTCCCTAACGGCGACATGTGCGAATTCCTTGATGTTGTCTTCCGCTGCCGCTGCGTCTCAGGTGAGGCCCGCGTCAATGACGATGAGTCACTGGCGGTGGGCTGGTTCAGCCTGGACGGACTTCCGGACCTTATGCCTGGTCACCTCACAAGCATCCACCGCGCGACCTTGCCGGACGAGGGTGCCCACTTCGAGCCCTGAACGGAACAGCCCGGGGAGTTGTGAGCCCCAAGCCGGCGCCCTTGGGTCGCCGCCCCGCAGCCTGATAGACGAGTACGAGCCGTATCAGACCGTCAGTTACCCATCATGGTCGTGATCCATGGGTTGGTCTTGGTGGACTGATTGTCGATATTTACTTGGCGTGAATCCCAGAAACTTTCGGAAGTCGTTTGTCAGGTGGGCATGATCGGCGTAGCCGAGTTCGGCAGCAATCGCCGCGAGGTCTGTCGCTGGGTCGGTCCGTGACCGATCGGCGGCCTCTTGCAGGCGGCGTCTCCGGATAAGCGTGGACGGGCTAAGACCGACGTATTTCTTCGCGACTCGTTGAAGGGTTCTCGGCGAAACAAATAGACGCGCCGCAACGTCTTCAATGCGGGTCACGTCGGTGCATGTTCCGATGATGTCCATCATCGCGTTCGCCAGTTTGCCCTCCTCGGACACCTCCGGACACTGCGTTACGAGCCAGCCAGTGAAAGCCTCGACCGCGCATCGTCGACGTTCCTCTGGATTGGTCCCGCTCATCGCCTCCGACACTGAGGCATGCAGATCCGCGAGCGGCAGTGGCATCTGGGCATCTCTCAGGCTTCCCGGATCATCGGTGAAACGCGGAACCAGCGCGGGACGCAGGAGCGCCCCAACCACCCAGCCCCGGCCTGTGAGATCGCGATGCGCTCGACGAGTTGTTGGGCCTGCGAACTCAACGAGATCCTTCTGAACCACAAGGTTGGACGTCGGGAACGCGATCAGGTGCTGGCGTGAGCTGTGCCCTGGCTCAAAGTCCCATTCGGGGATCCAAAACCACTGCACCAGGTTCGTGACGGCCTCGGGCGCTGGCACGCGGTGAAAAGTGGGAAGTCGGGCTGGGTAGAGGATTCCCTTGAACGAACCCACCATGGGAGGACCCTCCGTAGCCATGCTGTCGCGATTCTCCAAGCCTCGTTGCGCACGTGTGCGTACCGTGGAATCCATGACTCATACTACAAGCCCCGAACTGACCACAGCCGCCGATGGCAGGCACACGAGATTCGGTACCCCGCATGGCTTCACGAGCCTGACGCCGTTTCTTGCCATTGCCTCTGCCAAGGAGGCGATCGCCTTCTACCGGGACGTTTTCGGCGCGCGTACCGTGAACGTCACCGAGGTCGGCGGAGTCGTCGTGCACGCCGAACTTGACTTCGGTCAGGGGCGGCTCCAAATTGGTGAGCCCAACCCCGACTATCACCTCGTCCCGGCGCCCAACGGGGACGATGATTGCTACTCTGTCGGCCTCTACTGCGCCGATGCGGACGGTCTCGTTGCGCGCGCGGAGCAGTCAGGAGCCACCATTAGGGAGCCGCTGTCCACGTTCGTATCGGGAGACCGATTCGCAAGCATCCGAGACCCGTACGGTGTGCGCTGGTCCATCATGACGCGCGTCGAGGACCTCTCCGAGGAGGAAAGCACGCAGCGCGTCGCCGACTGGGCCTCCAAACAAGGCTGAACCGAACACATGGCGCACTCTCCCGCATCAACTCGGGGTTCCGTCACGAAGGACGGCCGGTGCCTTTCGCTGGGAAAGGGGCCGGCCGCCGTCGGACGTCAGTGGTGCAGGGGACCTATGCCTTGTGCGGCGGACGCGTCATGGACATCACGTCCAGGGCGATGTCCAGCTGCTCCCCGGTCAGTTCGCCGCGCTCAAGGAAGCCCATGGCCACCACGGTCTCGCGGATGGTCAGGCCCTCGGCCACGGCCTTCTTGGCGATCTTGGCGGCGTTCTCATAGCCGATGAACTTGTTCAGGGGGGTGACGATGGACGGCGAGGCCTCGGCCAGGAAGCGTGCGCGCTCGACGTTGGCGGTGATGCCGTCGATCATCTTGTCCGCCATGACGCGGCTGGTGTTGGCCAGCAGACGGACGGATTCGAGCAGGTTGGCGGCCATTACGGGGATGCCGACGTTGAGCTCGAACGCGCCGTTGGTGCCGGACCAGGCGATGGCGGTGTCGTTGCCGATGACCTGGGCGCACACCATGATGGAGGCTTCGCAGATGACCGGGTTGACCTTGCCGGGCATGATCGAGGATCCCGGCTGCAGATCCGGGATGGAGATTTCGCCGAGGCCGGTGTTGGGGCCGGACCCCATCCAGCGCAGGTCGTTGTTGATTTTCATGAAGGAGATCGCGATGTTGCGCAGCTGGCTCGAGGCCTCGATCAGGCCGTCACGGTTTGCCTGCGCCTCGAAGTGGTCGCGGGCCTCGGTCAGCGGCAGGCCGGTGCCGGCCGCGAGAAGTTCGATCACGCGCTCCGGGAAGCCAGCCGGGGTGTTGATGCCGGTGCCCACCGCGGTGCCGCCGAGGGGAACCTCGGCGACACGGGGGAGGGAGGCATTGATGCGTTCAATGCCGTAGCGGACCTGGGCGGCGTAACCGCCGAACTCCTGGCCCAGAGTCACCGGGGTGGCATCCATCAGGTGGGTGCGGCCGGACTTCACAACGTCCTTGAACTCGACGGCCTTGCGGCCCAGCGAATCCGCCAGGTAGCCGAGGGCCGGGATGAGGTCGTTGATCAGGGCGGACGTGGCGGCCACGTGGACCGAGGTGGGGAACACGTCGTTGGACGACTGTGAGGCGTTGACGTGGTCGTTCGGGTGGACCACCTTGTCGCTGCCGGCGGCTTTGAGTGCGCGGGTGGCGAGCTCTGCGATGACCTCGTTGGTGTTCATGTTCGAGGACGTGCCGGAGCCGGTCTGGAAGACATCGATGGGGAAATCGCCGTCGTACTTCCCGGTGGCAACCTCATCGGCGGCATCGGCAATCGCCTGGGCCAGCTCGCCGTCGAGCACGCCCAGTTCCGCGTTGGCCTGCGCAGCGGCCTTTTTCACCTGCGCGAGGGCCTCGATGTGGGTGCGTTCCAGGGTCTTGCCGGAGATCGGGAAATTTTCTACCGCACGTTGCGTCTGGGCGCGGTACAAAGCGTTCACGGGGACCCGGACTTCGCCCATCGTGTCGTGCTCAATGCGGAACTCTGCGGTGTTCAACTCTGCTTTGGAAGTCATGGGGCTAGCTTAGGGCGCGAGGGCGTTCCATCGAAAACCGTGATCCGCCGGCGACAGGCACCGCCGCGGCGCTCAGAGTTCGCCGACCCCGGAAACGACGTCCGCCCTGCCGTCTGCGAGGCTGTACGCGAGCCCGATCACGGCGGCCCGGCCGCCTGCGACCGCGTCCGAAATCACCCGGGAGCTGTCCACCAGGCGCTGGGAGGTCTGCTTGACGTTCTCGACCACCATGTCGTTAATCTCGGGCTGGTTGTTGCGCAACGAGGTCAGCACGGACGGGGTGATGCGTTCGACCAGGCTGCGCATGAAGCCGACGGGCATCTGACCGGTTTCCACGGCGTTCTTGGTGGCGGTGACCGCGCCGCAGCTGTCATGGCCGAGCACCACGATCAGCGGAACGCCAAGCACGCTGACGCTGTACTCCAGCGAACCGAGCACCGCGTCGTCGATCACCTGGCCGGCCGTGCGGACGACGAACGCGTCTCCAAGGCCCAGGTCAAAGATGATCTCGGCGGCGAGCCTTGAATCGGAGCAGCCGAAGATCACGGCGAAAGGGTGCTGGTTTTCCACGAGGGAGGACCGGCGCGAGGCATCCTGGTTGGGGTGCGAGGATTCGCCGGCAACAAAGCGTTCGTTTCCTTCGCGGAGGCGGCGCCAGGCGAGGGCAGGAGTCAGATAAGTGGCCACGGAATTTACCTTACGGCGAAGGGACGGCTGAGGGGGAAATTGTTACCCCCGGCGTGCCGGCCGGAATGCTCGCCGGCGCGTTGGCCAGCGTGTCGGCGGCGGGGGCAGCGCTGGCGAGGGACGCCACGACGGCGGCGGCGAGCACGGAGAATTCGTCAAGCTGCGCCGTGCCCGTCAGGATGACGGTGGTGCCGCTGTCCACGAGCACCATGCTTTTCTCCCCCTTGCCGCTGTCCCGCAGCTCCCAGTCGCGGCCGCCGGCGTTCCGGGTCCCGGTCACGGGGGCGCTGTTCACCTGCTGCAGCAGCCAGGTCGGATTGGGCTGCCGCGTCTGCACGAGGCCGATGAAGGATTCCTTCGGCGTGAGGTAGCCGACCTCCCAGGTCGGGACGCCGTTTCCGGTTCCGGACTCCCAGCGCGCGTAGTTCGGGCGGAATGTGTCGCCGGTCGCCGGAGTGACCGGTGTGAATCCCGCCACATCCGCGGCGTACCGGGCGATCTCACTGACGTTGATGTCGGGGCGGTAGCCGTCGGACTTCGGCGAAGGGTTCATCAGGACGATTGGAAGAAACGTGCCGATGCTCAGGGCCAGCGCAATGAACATCCCAATCACGGAGGCATTCGCCCGCTTCGCCGCACCGGGGCGGAGGACGGGCCTGACGGGCGGCTGGCCTGCCCCGACGGTGGCTTCCTGGCCGGCGCGGGCTTCCAGGCCGGCCCGGGCTTCCTGGCCGGCGCGGGCAGCGGGGATTGCCGGGGTTGCTGCGGACGTGTCCTGCAATTCACTCACCCCTCTATAGTCGCCCATAACCGCGCTGATCTCACATTCGGTAGCATCGGCGGGGACGGAGCGGGACGTTTCACGGATGGTTACCCCGCGACGCATGTTCCCGCCGCGACTATGATCGTTAGCAGACGGATCATTAACAGCCGAGATCGTAGTAGACGCACACCGCGACGGATCGACCTTGGCCGTCCGGGTTCGATGATCGCCACTCGAAGAAGAGGTTCACGTGACACCAGCGCCAATGACCCAGAAGTACTCCACGCTTTCCCCGTCCCTCGCCGTCGGGATCGACGAGCCGGACCGCAACCTTGCCCTGGAACTGGTCCGCGTCACCGAAGCCGCAGCCATCGCCGGCGGCCACTGGGTTGGTTTCGGGGACAAGAACAAGGCAGACGGTGCCGCCGTCGACGCCATGCGTTCCTTCCTCCAGACCGTCCACTTCAACGGTGTTGTTGTCATCGGTGAAGGCGAGAAGGACGAAGCCCCGATGCTCTTCAACGGCGAGAACGTCGGCGACGGCACCGGCCCCGAGTGCGACGTCGCCGTCGACCCGATCGACGGAACACGGCTGGCAGCGCTCGGCATCAACAACGCCCTCGCCGTCCTGGCCGTCGCCGAGCGCGGCTCCATGTTCGACCCCTCCGCCGTGTTCTACATGGAGAAACTCGTCACCGGCCCGGAAGCGGCCGACATGGTGGACCTGCGCCTGCCGGTCAAGCAGAACCTGCATCTGATCGCCAAGGCTAAGGGCGTCAAGGTCAACCAGCTCAACGTCATGATTCTGGACCGGGACCGCCACCGCGGGCTCGTGGAGGAAATCCGCGAAGCCGGAGCGCGCACCAAATTCATCATGGACGGCGACGTCGCCGGCGCCATCGCTGCCGCACGCGCCGGGACCGGCGTTGACGCCCTGATGGGGATCGGCGGCACGCCGGAAGGCATCGTCTCGGCCTGCGCCATCAAGTCCCTCGGCGGCGTGATCCAGGGCCGGCTGTGGCCCACGAGCGACGACGAGAAGCAGAAAGCCATCGACGCCGGCCACGACCTGGACCGGGTGCTCTCCACCAACGACCTCGTCTCCAGCGACAACTGCTACTTTGCCGCCACCGGCATAACCGACGGCGACCTCCTCAAGGGAGTGCGCTACTCCAAGGACAAGGTCCTCACCCAGTCCATCGTGATGCGCTCCAAGTCCGGCACCATCCGCTTCGTGGACGGCGAGCACCAGGCCAGCAAGTGGGAAGGCTACGCCCGCAGGGCTTAGCTTTCCGAACGAAAGGCACCACCGGATCCCGGGGACGCGTTTTGCGCCCCGGGATCCGCTGCTTTGGCCCCGCGATCCGCTGTTTTGGACCAGCGATCCGCTGTTTTGGCGGTTCCCGGTGACCGGTCCCCGGCTCTGGACGGCTGCCGTCGTCGTCGGATTGCTGCCGTTGTCCTTGCTCGGCTGCCATTGGATAGGGTGGAGCCATGACTTGGCTTGTTACTGGTGGTGCAGGATATATCGGTTCGCATGTGGTTGCCGCGTTGCGCGCGGCCTCGATCCTTCCGGTGGTGATTGATTCGTTGTCCAGCGGACATCGGGAGTTCGTCCCGGCGGGGGTGCCCTTTGTGCACGGCAGCATCCTCGATGCCGATCTGGTGGCCCGCACCATGCTGGACCACGGCGTCACCGGGGTGATCCACCTCGCCGGGTTCAAGTACGCGGGCGTCTCGGTGCAGGAGCCGCTCCTCACCTATGAACAGAACGTCACCGGCACCGCTGCGCTGCTCAAGGCGATGGAACTTTCCGGCGTCGACAAACTGGTCTTCTCCTCCTCCGCAGCCACCTATGGCACCCCTGCCGGCGCCGTCGTCACGGAGTCCACGCCCACGCTTCCCGAGTCGCCGTACGGCGAGAGCAAGCTCATCGGCGAATGGCTGATCCGGGACCAGGGACGGGCACGGGGCCTGTTGCACACCTCGCTGCGCTACTTCAACGTCGTCGGCTCCGGTTCGCCCGAGCTCTACGACACTAGCCCGCACAACCTGTTCCCTATCGTGCTCCGCGCGCTCACGGCAGGGAAGACGCCCCGCATCAACGGCACCGACTACCAGACCGAAGACGGGACCTGCGTGCGGGACTATGTGCACGTGGCCGATCTCGCGACCTCACATGTGGCCGCTGCCCGGGCCCTCGCCGCCGGCAGGCCGCTGGAACGCGTATACAACTTAGGTTCCGGTGACGGGCTGTCCGTTCGTCAGATCATGACGGCGATGGCTAAGGTGACGGGAATCGGCTTTGAACCGGAGATCGGCCCCCGGCGGACGGGCGACCCGGACCGGATCGTCGCAGACGGCACACTGGCCGCCCGTGACCTGGACTGGAAGATGCGGCACTCCGTCGATGACATGGTCGCCAGCGCCTACGAAGCGCAAAAGAAAGCCGCTTCCGAAAGATAGGAACAGGCGCGGTGGTGTCGGCAGGGGGACATGTCCAGTCTTCGTGCCAGGGAATGCGCATATTGGGACTATGTCCACTCGCCGGCCTGAGCGTGGGGCATGTCCCGTAGAGGCAGGGAGTCAGGCAGGCGGGAACGCGGGAAGGCGCGCGGGCAGGCGAAAACTAGCGGTGGAACCGGGTCCGCAGCCCATTCACGAGCTTCTTTGCCGTCTGGGCGGCCTCTCGGGCCACCTGGTAGGCGCCGTAGCGAAGTTTGTTCACCGGCAGGTCCCAGGTTCCCGGGTACGCGATTTCGCGGCCACCGAAGGACTTCTTGAACGCGGTGAAACCGGCCCACGTGTGCTCCGGCTGGTCCGCGGGCGCCACGCCCCAGAGATCCACGTGCTTCAGGCCCTTTTCCTTGGCATCGGCGATCAGGGTAACCAGGAGCGGGATACCGGCGCTGAGCTTCCGGTGCGTGTCATCCAGCGCGGCGTGGGCGTAGGTGCGGGTGTCCGCGGAGTCGTAGGCCAGGGCGGCGGCGATCGGTGCACCGGCGAGCTCGGCGACGAAGAGGGTCGCGGCACCGGCGGGCATCAGTGAGCGGGCCACCTGGCTGAGATACTCATCGCTCTGCGGCTTGAAGCCGTTGCGGGCCGCCGTCATGTTCAGGAATTCCAGCAGTACCGAGATCTCGGCCGGGTCCTGGCTGGAGCGGAACGTCACGCCCTTCTTATGGACGTTGCGGTACAGGTTGCGGTTGACCGGCTTCATGTCCGCCAGGACGTCCTTGAAGTCGCGGTCCAGGTCCACGATCCAGCTCAGTTCGGGCTGCTGGTTGGCCGGCGCGGGACGCAGGCCCCGGCTGCGCAGCACAGCGTCGGCCGCCGCCATACCGGCGTCGACCGCCGCAATCCCGGCGTCGACCGGTTCGATCCGGACGAACACGGCCCCGCAGCGGCGGGCCAATTCCGTCAACGCCGCCAGCGCGGCGTCAAATGCCGGCAGGGACGCGGCGACCGGCCCGTAGGGCACGTAGAGCAGCTTCCCCGCCGGGTTCGACTCCTCGACGGCCAGGAAGCTCCAGCCCGGACCGGACTGTTCATGGACGGTGCGGCCCAGGGCGCGCTGGAAGCCGGCCCAGACCGGGCTGTGCAGGAAATAGTCCACGTTCTCAGGCTTTCAGGGCAGTGGTGACGGCAAAGGCCAGGGCGGTTCCGGTGGCGCCGGACACGGGGTGCACGTTGACCGGCGCCTCGGCGGCGGGCAGGAAAGCGCTCGCGCCGCGGCCCAGCCGGAGATCGCCCTTGGGGGAGTCGAGGAGCACGGAGCCGGAGACCACAATGATCACGGCCGCTCCGGACTGCGCCAGCGGAACGGGCTCCGCACCGGGTTCAAGCGCGATCCGCTGCAGCTGGAATTCCCGGAACGGCGGCCTGAAGAGTTCCTGGCCCAGCATCGTGGTCTCGGGGCTGAGCGCCGGCACGCCGACGGCCTCGAACGCGACGGTCCGAAGCAGTTCGGGCACGTCCACGAACTTCGGGGTCAGCCCGCCGCGGAGCACATTGTCCGAGGAGGCCATCACCTCGATGCCGAGGCCGCGAAGGTAGGCGTGCACGTTGCCGGCGGGCAGGTACACAGCCTCGCCCGGCGCCAGCGAGATCCGGTTAAGCAGCAGCGAGATGAGCACTCCGGGGTCGCCGGGATATTCGCCGTTGAGGTTGATCACGGTCGAAAGCTCCGTCTGGTGCGGGGCCATCGGCGCACCCGAAATGAGGGCCGCGACGATCATCGCGGTCGCGTGCGAGACGCCCTCTCCGCCGGCAATCAGCCGTTCGAACGCGGCTCGCAAGGCGGCGTGCTCATCGGGTTGGGCCAGGTCTGCCAGCAGATGGGGAAGCAGCGGGGGAATTTCGAGCCCGGCCAGGTCAAAGCACGCCGCCAGGTGCAGGAAGACGCGGCGGGATTCCACCGCCGGCCGGAAGCCGCACAGCGCCTCGAAGGGGGTCAGCGCGAAGAGCATTTCGGGCTTGTGGAAGGCGTCCTTGTAGTTCCGCTCGGCGGCGGAACGGTCGACGCCGGCGGCTTCCTCCCGGGCGAAACCTGCCCGGGCCTGGCCGGGCGTGGGGTGCACCTGCAGGGAAAGCGGGCGTTCCGCGGCCAGGACCTTGAGCAGGAACGGCAGCCGGGGGCCGAACTCGGCGATGCTGTCACTGCCCAGGTGGCGCACCGGATCTTCCGCGATCAGCTCATCCAGAGGCCGGCGTCCGCCGTCGTCGGATCCTGCGGCGTGCGCCCCGCGGGAACCGGACGCGGCGTACGACAGCGCCACGGATGGTGAGTCCGGGTGGGCGCCGATCCACAGCTCCGCCTCGGGCCCGCCCGAAGCGGGCCGGCCGAGCAGCCCGGCGATGGCGGTCGTGGAGCCCCAGGCGTAGGGCCGGAGGACGTTCTCAAGTTCGTGCACTGCCTGGTCCTTATCTGGTCACTGAAGTTCGGTCATTGGAGGTCGGACATTGATGCCCGTCGCTGACGCCGAGCCTGTCGTTGCGCAGCCTAGAGCGGGGCGCACTGGCCGTTGGTGGCGACCAGTTCGCGGATCGACTGTTCGTCGCCCTGGCGCTTGAACTGGTTGAGCATCTCTTCGGTGATCGGCTCGCCGTCGGGCGTTGTGGTCACCGGAGTGAAGTCCGAGGTCGGCGGAGCGGGCTGCGTGCCGGGCTGGGCGAAGCGCGCCGTGCCGGCGGCCGAGAGCGGCCCGGGCGCGGTGCCCGGCTGGAGGATGCCGTCCTCCGCTGACCCCGAGGCCTGGGGCGCAAGGAGCTTGTCCACTTTTTCGTGGATCTGGTCGAAGTCCGGCACCGTGGAGAAGGAGGCGTCGAAGTCGGGGGGCCCGATGGTCAGCCGGCTCGTCTCCTGGCCTTTGGCCTTCATCGCCAGGTCAACAAAGCTGCCGAGCTGGCCGGCGGAGATGTTGGAGTCCACCACCTTGGTGCCGGCTTTC
Organism: Pseudarthrobacter sp. HLT1-7; assembly: GCF_059383435.1. Taxonomy (NCBI): domain Bacteria; kingdom Bacillati; phylum Actinomycetota; class Actinomycetes; order Micrococcales; family Micrococcaceae; genus Pseudarthrobacter; species Pseudarthrobacter sp. HLT1-7. The sequence goes on from NZ_JBWZCH010000005.1 coordinate 135,354, forward strand.
ACGATGTCCTCGAACTTCGACAGCAGGGTCCCCGGGTCCAGCTGCTTGAGCATCGCCTGCTGGACGCACTGCTGCCGCGCGATGCGGGCGTAGTCGTCCACGAATTCGCGGGAGCGGCCGTACCAGAGGGCGTGGTAGCCATCGAGGGTAGTGTCGCCGGCCGGGATCCAGCCCAGCGGCATGCCGTGGATGCCGTTGGCCTCGTCGATGGTCTCGCCGCTGATGGGGACCCAGCCGCCGGCCTTGATCCGGATGCCGCCCATGGCATCGATGAGCTTGGCGAAGCCGTCCATGTCCACCAGGACGTAGGCCTGCACCTTGATGCCCAGCGAACCGGATACGGCTTCCAGCGTGGCCTGGGCGCCCGGGTCTGCGACACCGGGGTAGAGGTCCTTGTGTTCGTTGGTGACCTCGGTGTTGATGGCGTTGATGAGGCATTCGTCGCCGCAGTCGTAGCCGTCGGGGTAGATCTGGCGCATCGGTGAGCCCTCGCTGAACTGCGCGTTCTGGAGGTTCCGGGGTACCGAGATGATGGCGGTCTTGCCGGTCTTGGCGTCCACGCTGATCACGGAAAGGCTGTCCGGCCGGCGGCCGGTGCGGTCCGCACCGGCGTCGCCGCCCATCATCAGGAAGTTGTAACGGCCCTCGGATGGCTCCATGGTGGGTCCGTTGGAGAAGATGCTGCCGATGGCGGTGCGGCCGACGTTGAGCAGGTAGGCGGCGTAGCCCAGCGAGCCGCTGCTGAGGATCATGGCGAACACGAGGCTTACAACGACGGCGGCGCGGATCCGGGGCGCAAGCATCACCGGGCGGATCAGGCGCAGGGTGTTGATGAACAGGCCGGCCCAGCCGACGGCCAGCGCCGCCAGGCCGATGACCAGCAGGAGCGAGGCAACAGGGTCGGTGAGCAAGGTGATCAGCGTTGAACGGGACGCCACCAGGAGGAGGACCACCGCGAGGGTCACGGCCCAGACCGTCAGCGTGATGCGCAGGGCAATCCGCCCGATCCGCCGGTTGCCCGCGACAGTCTGCGCGCTGCCGGGGACCAGCAGCGTCATCAGGATCAGCAGGAAGGCACGCTTGTTCAGGACCGGCGCCGCCGCCCCCGAGGGGTAGCGGACCGGGTCTGTCAGGGTCTGGCCCGGCTGCTGCCCGTTCTGCCGACCCGGCCGGCGGGAGGGGGCGTACCTGTTGGTCATCTGGGAATCCCTAACGGCTGCCCCGGGTGGCTGTGCTTCCGTTTTCTTCGGAGAACACTTCACTCACCTTGTGCCGCAGCCTGGCGCCCTTGCGGGTGGCGGCGTCGTTGAGTTCCTGGGCGAAGTCGAGGAGCCCGGCCCGGAGCCGGGCGGCGGGGGCATCGGTTCCGGAGGCGAGAATACGCACGGCGAGGAGTCCGGCGTTGCGGGCCCCGCCGATGGAGACTGTGGCGACCGGAACCCCGGCAGGCATCTGCACGATGGACAGCAGGGAGTCCATGCCGTCGAGGGTCTTCAGCGGCACGGGGACGCCGATCACCGGCAGCGGGGTGACGGAGGCAAGCATGCCGGGCAGGTGGGCGGCGCCGCCGGCACCGGCAATGATGACCCGCAGACCGCGGGCCTGCGCGGTCTGCCCGTATCGGATCATTTCGGCGGGCATGCGGTGCGCGGAGACGACGTCGGCCTCGAACGGGATGCCGAACTCCGCGAGAGCCTCCGCGGCGGCCTCCATGACCGGCCAGTCCGAGTCCGATCCCATCACGAGGCCCACGATCGGGGCAGTGTCCAAGGAGTCCTGCGTCAGCGGGGACTGGGCTGCCGGGGGCGGGGCTGCGTTGCTGGCGCTCATGCGTTCTCCTCGGAGATTCCTGATGCGGTGCCGGACTGGGCCCGGCCGTTCCGGATCATGTTAGCTACGGTGCTGGCCCGCTCCCGGACGGAATTGACCTCGGCCGCGGAACCGCCGACGAGGTTGACGTGGCCCAACTTGCGGCCCGGGCGGACGGCCTTGCCGTAGCAATGGACCTTCGCAGCGGGTTCGCTGGCGAGGGCAGCGGGGTAGGCGGAGAACAAATCCTGGTTCGCTCCGCCGAGGAAATTCTTCATCACAACGACGGGACCGAGCAGGTCCGTCGCGCCGAGCGGAAGGTTAAGGATGGCCCGGAGGTGCTGCTCGAACTGGCTCGTGACGGAACCGTCCTGCGTCCAGTGGCCCGTGTTGTGCGGGCGCATGGCAAGTTCGTTGATGAGGAAGCCTGGCCCGATGCCGGGGGTCTCGAACAATTCCACGGCCATGACGCCGGTGACGCCGAGTTCGTTGGCGATCCGGATCGCGGCGTTCTCGGCAGCGGCGGCCACCTCAAGGGGGATGTCCAGCGCGGGGGCGATGACTTCGTCGCAGACACCGTCGACCTGGATCGTGTGCACCACCGGCCAGGCACGGCACTCCCCGTCAGGGGTCCGTGCAACCAGGGCGGAGAGCTCGCGGCTGAAATCCACCCTGGCTTCGGCCAGCAGGGGAGACATGGCCTCGAACCACTCCGCGGTGGCCCCGGCCTCCTCAGCCGAGCCCACGATCCGTACGCCCTTCCCGTCGTAACCGCCGCGGGGAGTCTTCAGGACCACCGGCCAGCCGATGTCATCGCCGAAGGCAATCAGGCCGGCCACATCGTCGACGGACGCCCAGCGCGGATTGGGCAGCTCCAGCCGGTCGACGGCGGCCCGCATCACGAGCTTGTCCTGGGCGTTAAGCAGGGCATCCGGGCCCGGGTGGATATTGACGCCGGACTCGAGCAGGGAGCGGAGGTGGCCGGTGGGGACGTGCTCATGATCGAAGGTCAGGACGTCCAGGCCGCGGGAGAACTCGAGCAGATGGTCCAGATCGGTGTAGTCACCCACCGGGGCGTTGGCCACGGCGGAGACGGCGGAGACGTCCTCACCTTCGGCAAGGACGCGGAGCTCAAAGCCCAGGGCGGTGGCCGCCGGGGCCATCATTCGGGCAAGCTGGCCGCCGCCAACAACACCGATCACAGGAAAAGTCACAAGTCCCAGCCTACCGAAAACCTCAGCACAACCGGGCTTTGGGGACTTCCTGCGCCGGTCCGGTGCGGCATTTGGGCGCATTTTGGCAGTGTGGCCGCAGTGTTGCCGCAGGGGTCAGCGCCGGCTTCCCGCCGGGGGTGACGCCGTCTTCCCGGCGGTGACAGAGCAACGCCTGGACAGCCGTCGAGCCGCCGGGCGGGCCGCGCTCACGGCAATCGGCGCTAAAATGGGCCGTTGGCCCACTGGCCGACAGTTCCAACACGCCACGGAGGGTCATGAATACTACACTTGCTGAGCGCTTGCGGGGCCTTGCCTCGCTCTTCTGGCGAGAGGTGGCCAAGTTCGGTGCGGTGGGCGGTGTTGCGTTCATCATTGACAATGGGCTCACGTACTACCTGATGCACGGCCCGATGACGGACAGCGAAGCCAAGGCCCGATTCGTGGGAGCCAGCATCGCGACCGTATTCTCCTGGATCGCAAACCGTTTCTGGACCTTCCGCCACCGCCGCCAGGACAACGTCATCCGCGAGTTCCTGATGTTTATCCTGATCAACGGCATCGGCATCGGCATTTCCACCGGGTTCACGGCCCTGGCCAAGTACAGCCTCGGTGTTACCGACAAAAACACGCTCTTCGCCGCGGGAATCGTCGGTATCCTCGTCGCAACCGTGGTGCGGTTTTTCGCCTACCGCTTCCTGGTCTTCAACAAGGAACTCGACGACGAGCCGGAGTTCTCCCACGACCACGAGATTCTCGAACGCCACCCGCACACCCAGCCGGGCGTCCGGGTGCCGGAGCAGTCCGTCAAGGATCCGGAACGTCCCGGCCCTGCCGCCTAGCGGCAGGCCTCCTGGCCCGACGGCGCGCCTGCAGGCTCAGTGTCCGCGGATGCGTTCGCCGCTGAGCAGCTTCTGCGTCACTTCGACATCGGGGTGCACCAGCACCACCGACCCATCGCTCTTCCACGCCCCCAGAGACTGCGCCAGCGCCGATTCCAGGCCGTCACCGGCCGGTACCAGCAGGCGCGGCCCGTCGTCGTGGGCTGCCGCGAAACCGTTCAGCAGTTCGCCGTGTGTGTGCGCCGTGCCGGCGGCGGTCCGGACGGCCCGCCGCGAAGCCTCCGGATCGGCGTGCGCCAGATAGACGTCGCCGTGGGAGCGGACTTCGGCGGCATAGTCAACGACGCCGCTGGGCAACCCGCCAGGCCAGCGCATGGCCAACGCCGGCAGCGCCACCGCCACCACGGCGTCGAAGGCCCCCTGCGCTGCGGCGGGTCCCGGATCCGCGGTGGCCAGCAAATCGGCGTCGGCGTCGTCGAGCACTAGTTCCATGCCGAGCTGCCACGCCGCCAGGGCAAGAATCACGGACTTCCAATGGGCGGGCAGGTCAAGCCGCAGGCGGGTCCCCGGTTCGGCGTCCAGCTCGTCCTGCAGGAGGTTGCTGGTCTTCGCCACCCAGTTGTCCAGGACCCGGCCGGACAGCTCGACGCGCTCCGAATCCGGTCCGTACCAGGTCAGCCGGGGCGAGGTGGACTGGCCGGAACGCAGGGCTGTCATCAGTTCAATTGCCGGGATACTCATGGAATCATCCTGCCACGGCGCCGTCGTGTGTGATCTCCCTCACACTCCCAGCGGCACGGTTCCCTGGCGCCCCGGGTGTTCACCGAAAATTCCCCGGGATTTCGGCAAATACGGCCGGGAGTGCTCAGTACCCTTATTATTCCGCGGAATTTTCGCGCTGCGGCCAAAAAAATCCGGGCGTGGCGTGCCGCAATTCCTTGTCTCAAGTTGATTATTATCTCCGCCGTGGCTTGACTCGGTGATACTTACACGCGTGTAATTAGGTATCGAAAGCCAATGCGCAGAAACCGGCACATAACCGAGTGTCCAAGTGTCAGGCAAAGGCTGCAAAATCAGAGAGGAAACGCCAATGGGGCTAGCAGAGCGTATCCATGAAGATGCCGTCGTTGCCGGCCAGGCCACGGCAAAATACCGTTCGCGCGGGGTGCCGAGCGACTGGTACGTGGATCCGGCCGATCCGGATGCAGCGGACCGTTACAACGAACACACCAGGGACTCCCTGCAGGAGGCGGCCACCGCCTTCCTCGCGGCGCACGATGAACTTCTGGCCGGACCGGACGAGGAGAACGATCTCCACGATCCGCCGATGGAACTGCAGACGCTCCACGCGGGCACCACCGCGCAGCCGGTCTGGATCGGATTGCCCTCCCAGCAGGACTTCGACGATGAAGGCGAGCTCGGATGGCAGACGGATGCGCTGTGTGCGCAGACGGACCCGGAGGCATTCTTCCCCGAGAAGGGCGGCTCCACCCGCGATGCCAAAAAAGTCTGTGGGGCGTGCAATGTGCGGTCGCAGTGCCTCGAATACGCCTTGTCAAACGACGAGCGGTTCGGTATCTGGGGCGGTCTCTCCGAGCGCGAGCGGCGCCGGCTTAGGAAGCGAGCAATCTAATTCTTCAGGATGTACGAGTCACCGCCGTCGTGGTCTCCCACGACGGCGGCGGCTTTCTCCCCAGGACCCTCGCGGCGCTGGCGGGCCAGACCCGGCCGGCGGATGCCCTCATCGGGGTAGACACCGGCTCCCGTGACCACTCGGCAGCCCTCCTCGAACAGGCTTTCGGTAAGGCCAACGTCACCGTTTTCGACAAGACCAGAAGCGGTATGGGCGGCGCGGTCAGGGCCGGGCTCAAGGCCCTCGCGCCCTGGCCCGGCAACCCCGGAACGGCGCCGGAAAGCAGCGCCCCGCGCTCCGAATGGATCTGGCTCCTGCACGACGACGCAGCACCTGGCCCCGAGGCCCTCGCCGAGCTGCTGCAGGCCGTGGAGCGGGCACCGTCCGTCACCGTGGCCGGCTGCAAACAGCTGGACTGGCACGCCGAAAGGCGCCTGATCGACGTCGGACTCTCCACCAGCCGCTGGGCTGAGCGGCTGACGCTTATCGACGCCGACGAACTGGACCAGGGGCAGTACGACGGCCGCAGCGACACCTTCGCGGTCAACTCTGCCGGCATGCTTGTCCGCCGCGACGTCTGGGAAGACCTCGGCGGCTTCGACCCTGCGCTGCCGGGCAGCGGCGACGACGTCGACTTCTGCTGGCGCAACCGGCTCGCCGGACACCGCGTGGTGGTAGTCCCCAGCGCCAGGATGTTCCATGTGTCCCACCGACCGCATGCCCTAGGCAATGCGACGGCGGCCCGCAAGGCCCAAGTCCACCTGCGGCTCAAGCACTCCGCCGCCTGGAAGGTGCCGCTGCACGCCGTGGGCGCCCTGCTGGGGAGCCTCTTCAAGCTTGTCCTGAGCATCGCGGTCAAAGACCCGGGGCACGGGTTTTCCCAGCTGCTGGCGACTTTCGCTGCGCTGGGACGCCCCGCCGCCGTGTTCCGGGGCCGGCGCAATGCCGCCCGGACCCGGCGGATCCGCCGTTCCGTCATCAAGGGACTGCAGGCACCCCGGCGTGAGGTCTGGGCCCACCGGCGCTCCCTGATGGAGGCCCTCGGCAGTGACGGTTCCAGCGAGGGGCTCTCCGGCCACGACCCGCTGGACGAACAGCCCAGCGGTGACTCTTCCGACGACTTCGCGGCCCTGACCACGTCCGAGCGCAGCTGGGTGGGCAACGGTGCGCTTCTCGCCGTGCTCCTCACCGCCGCGGCGTCCCTGATCGGCCTGCCGGGCCTGTGGCGGGCCGAGGCCGTCTCGGGAGGCGCCCTGATCCCGGTCTCCCTCCGGCTGTCCGAGATCTGGCACCATGCGTCCGGCTGGTGGATCACGCTGGGCGGGGGGCTTCCCGGCCATGGCGACCCTTTCGGCTACGTGCTGTGGGTCTTCGGTGTACTTGGCGCCGGCGATGCCAATGGCGCGCTGACCTGGCTCCTGCTACTGGCCATGCCGCTGTCCGCCCTCGGCGCCTGGTTCGCGGCCGGCGCCCTGACCCAGCGGCGCCGGCTCCGGGTGGCCGCAGCTTTCGTCTGGGCCGGCGCGCCGGCCCTTCAGGTGGCACTCAACCAGGGGCGCGTGGGCGCGCTGCTGGCCCACCTCATGATTCCGCTGCTGGTGCTCGCGCTGCTGCGGGCCACCGGTACCGCCGCCGGCCGCGGCCGCTACGCGGTTCCCGCCCCGGGGGAGCGGCGTTTCACCGAGGCGCCGCCCGCCAAGCCCGGAATAAACGGTACGCCCTCGTGGACCGCCGCAGCCGCAGCCGGCCTCGCGCTGGCCGTCGTCACGGCCGCAGCGCCTTCCCTGCTGGTGCCTTTCCTCATCCTGGTGGCGCTCTGCGGAGTCCTCCTGGGCCGCCGCGGCCGGACCGTGTGGTGGGCGTTGCTGCCGAGCCTCGCATTGTTCGTGCCGTTCCTCCTCTCCACCCTCGACCGGCCCCGGGCTCTGCTTACCGACCCCGGACTGCCGCTGGGCTTTGACGCGGCCCCGCTCTGGCAGCAGGCGCTCGGCCAGCCGCTGCACTTCGCTGCCGGCGGCGGCCTCACCGGGCTCCCGGTATTCGGCGGCTCCGCCGGGGCGCCGGCCGTGCCGTGGGCGCTGCTGCTCGCTTTGCTGGTGGGCGTGCCGGTCCTGCTGCTGGCCCTCGCCGGCTTGTTCAGGCCGGGCCGGCGTGCCAGGATTGCCCGCAGCCTGTGGGCCGCCGCGGTCCTGGTGCTGGCCGGCGGCTGGCTGGCCGGACACTTCGGGTCCGGCGTCAGCGGCAGTATCCTGGTCACTCCGTTCACCGGACCGGCCGTGTCCGCGGCCGTGTTCGCCGTCCTGGGCGCGGGGCTGATCGGCGCCGAGGGCCTGTTGGACTCCGCCGACCGGGCTGCCGCGGCGACCACCGGCCGTAGGATCCTGACCCGCTCCGCTGCGGTCACGGCCGTGGTCCTGCTGCTGGCCGGACCGCTGGCCGGACTTACCGTGTGGGCCGCGCAGAACCTCGTGCAGCCCGCCGCACCGGACGCAACCGCGGCGGACGCGTCCTCTCCAGCGACGCCTCCTCCCGTCGCAGCCGCCGGTTCGCTCGGCACACCGCGGCTGGTGCAGCCCACCAAGTCCCGCACACTCCCGGCCACGGCGATCGACCGCGGCGAGGGACCGGAACAGTCGCGTACCCTCCTCATCTCAACCGGCGAGAACGGTGCGTACGACGCTTCGCTGATGCGTGGGGCAGGTACAACCCTCGATGCGCTTTCCGCCATCGCCGCGGCGCGTCCCATCATGGGGGCCCCCGGACAGGAAACAATCCGCGGTGACGACGCCGTCGCCGGTTCCCTCCGCGGCGTGGTGGCCACAATCGTGGCCGGCCAGGGCGTTGATCCGCGCGAAGATCTGGAACGGCTCGGGGTCGGTTTTGTGGTCCTGCGGGCCACGGACACAGCAGCCCAGCTGACGGCGAGCCGGATGGATGCCGTCCCGGGACTTGTCGCCGTCGGCAAGACGGACGTCGGCTGGCTCTGGCGGATCAGTCCGCTGAACCAGCCGGTGATCAAGGCGGCCGACGTCGCGCACCGCGTACGCATCGTCGACGGCGGCGGGGCCACAGTCGGGCTCGTCCCCTCCGGGGCAGTCTCGGCCGACACCGCGGTGCCGGCCGGGCCGGAAGGACGCCTCGTCGTCCTGGCCGAGCGTGCCGATCCGGGCTGGAGCGCCTGGCTGGACGGCCGGCGGCTGACCTCCACCAGCTCGGACTGGGCGCAGGCGTTCACGCTGCCCGCCCAGGGCGGCCAGTTGAGCCTCCGCTATGAATCGCCGTGGGCCCTCTGGGCCGGAATCAGCCAGGCCGTCGTGATCGGCCTGACCGTGCTGCTGGCCATCCCCATGCCTGCCCGTCGGCCGAACACCGGACTCTCCAGGGACGAAGGCTCCCTTCGTAAGGAACACCAGCATGCATAAGGACGACAATTCCAGCGTTGACCACAAGCTGAGCTCCGGCGCGGACGCCGGTACCGGCCCAGGCGCCGCAGGCCCTGGCGGCACCGCAACACCGCCTGAGCCGGCCACTCCGCCTGAGCCGGCCACTCCGCCGGAGCCGGCCACTCCGCCTGAGCCCGGCACTCCGCCTGAGCCCGGCACGGCCGGCCGGATCCGGTCGCGGCTGAAAGTGCTTCCGCGCGCCGGCCGGGTGGCCGGAGTGCTGTCCGCCCTCGTCCTGGTCGCCGCCGGCGGCGGGCTCGTCTCGGCGGTGGCGCTCTCACCCCAGGGGCCCGGCAGCAGCCGGCAGCTTGAGGTGCCGCTGGCGTCCGTGCCCGCCGGCAGCAGCGTCGGCGTGTGCCCCGGGCCGGCCCGGCTGCTGGAAGGCTCGCCGGTGGGCACCGATCCGCAGTTCAGCCCGGAATCGGCCACCGCCAGGAGCCTCGTCAACGCCGTTGTGCTCAGCTCAAGCGCCGGGGTCCTACCCGGCAGCCGGCTGTCCTCGCTCACCGGCAGCACCCTGGTGGAGCTCGCCAAGGGCACCCCGGCGCCGGGCCCGCAAGGCCCCTCGGCCGCCGCGGCCAGGCCTGCGGCCGGACCGCCGGTGCTGCTGGCGGGCGTGGTGCCCCAGCGAGGCGTCGACGCCGTGAGCGTCATCAGCGCCGACGCCCAGGCGGACCGGCAGGCCTCAGCCGGCGCCGTCATGAGCTACACCGCCAGCGACGGGGACCTGCGCGGCTCGGCAGCTGCCGCCTGCCAGCAGCCGGCCAACGATCTCTGGCTCGTCGGCGCCAACACCGCCGTCGGCCGGACAGCCGTACTCAATATCAGCAACGCCTCCAGCACCCCGGCCACCGTGAGCCTGGACCTCTTCGGCGCAAAGGGCCCTGTTCCGGCCCCGGGCAGCCGCGGGCTACTCGTGGCTCCGGGCAGCACCCGGTCCATCATTCTGGCCGGTCTGGCCCCGGGGCAGGAACGTCTCAGCGTCCGCGTGCGAAGCGCCGGCGGCCCGGTCGCCGCGGTGATCCAGCAGAGTGTGCTGCGCGGGCTCACGCCCGGCGGTGTCGACTTCATTGCCCCGGGTGCGGCGCCGGCGATCCGCCAGGTGATTCCCGGCGTCGATGTCCAGGATCCCGCCAGCCTCGCGGCGCTCACCGTGAAATCCGGATTCGCCGATGCCGCACCGGCATTGCAGGTCACGGTGCCCGGCTCCGCCGACGCGGTCGTTGCCATCAAGCTCTACGGGCGCGACGGCCAGAAGCCGCTGCCGGGCGGCGGGGTCGTCACGGCCAAGGCCGGCACCGTCACCGAAGTCCCGCTGGCAGGCGTTCCGGCCGGCCCCTACACCGTGGCATTGAGCTCGGACGTCTCCTTTGCCGCCGCCGCCCGTCTCACGAGGGGCGCCAAGGCAGAGGACGCCTCCGACCTCGCATGGTCACCGGCCTCGGCCAGGCTCGGAAGCCAGCACGTGGTTCCGGTGCCGGGGACGGGCGACCGGTTCCTCGTGTTCGGGGCCCCGGAAGGCCGCGCCAGGATCTCTTACACCCCGATCACCGCCGACGGCAAGATCCGGGCCGCCGCAGCCGCCGACATCGCCGGTGCTACCACCGTGTCCATCCGGGTGCCGGCCGACGTAGACGGCTCGCCGATCGTTGGCTACCTGGTGTCCGCCGCGGGTGACCCGGCCTATGGCGCCGTGCTGCTGCAGCAGGACGGTACGCAGGATGTGTCCACCGTAGCCGTCGCCCCGGGGGTGGCAGGGCAGGAACAGGTTCCGGTCACACTGGGGTATTAGCGGGCAACTTCGATGGGCCCTCGGGGGTCCGGCTCCCGGGGCGTGGGAAGCCCGGGCCCAGGGACATGCCCCGCGCCGGGGCCAGCGGATGGACAGATTGGCATTAAGCCCGGTCCCGGGTGCGAAGAATGGGCATGTCCCCCCTGCGCGGCGGAGCAGCCCGGCTTTGCGGCTCCGGACCCGCGTCACGCCTGACTGGACATGCCCCGCGCCGGGGCCAGCGGATGGACAGATGGGCATTATGCCCGGTCCCGGGTGCGAAGAATGGGCATGCCCCGCGCAGGGGCCAGCGGATGGACAGATGGGCATTATGCCCGGTCCCGGGCGCGAAGAATGGGCATGTCCCCCTGGCGCGAAAAGGCTGTGGCCCCGCTTGGACCCCGACGAACTGACGAAAATGACCGCCAGTCCCGCCGTGAGATCCCGCCGGACCAAGCTGTGCTGCCGGCTAGTAGCGGCGGCGGTATACCGGATCCAGTGATTCGGGCGGCACGCCGAGCATCTCGGCCGTGTGCTCCACCACGACGTCGTGCACAAGGTCCTGGAGTTCCTCCCTGCTGCCGCAGGCGTGCTCGACAACCCGCCGGTACAGCGTGATCACCGGGCCTTCCTCCGCCGTCGCGGGTGCGTAGGAGCCCATCGGAGCGGGCGACCCCTCCGCCACGAGCCTTTCCAGGCCCGGCGGGATTTCGTCCACGGCAAAGCGGACGCCGTCCAGCGGCTTGCCCCAGATATCGTGCAGGCGCTCGGCCGAGTCCAGCACAAAGTCGTCGAAGCGGTCCGAGCGGGTCCGGTAGCCGGGCAGGGTGGACAGCATAAGCTCGCCGCGGAGACCGCGGCCGTGCCTGTTCCTGCGGCGTTGGCGGAAGCCTCTCGGCACAACGGCCAAGCCGGGGCTGCCGGACAAGGGACCGGCGTCGGGGTCAGCCATCCGGACCGTAAAACCGGGATCTTGGCGCGATGACTGCATATCTCGACTCTAAACCCGGCGGATGATTTGCGCGATATGGGCTCCGCGACCCGCCGTCAGCGCGTCGGACGGCGGCTGGCGGACCGGGGGAGTAGTCTGTGATGTCGTGGGTGCAATCCGTCTTTGTTCAAGGTCAGCCTGCCGCAATTCGGCGGTGGCCACTTTGACGTACGTCTATGCCGACTCCACCGCCGTCCTGGGGCCGCTGGCAACGTACGCCGAACCGCACTGTTATGACCTGTGTGACCAGCACGCCGGATCGCTGACCGTTCCGCGCGGTTGGGAAGTATTGCGGCTAGCCATGCCGGCCGTCCCCGCCGGACCCGGGCCCGATGACCTGCTGGCGCTGGCCGACGCCGTCCGTGAGGCCGCTGTCCGGCCCGCCGTCCCGGAGCCTGGCCACGTGCGGCGGAGCGTGCACGCCGCGCTGGAGGCACCGGCCGCCGCCGACGGCGCCCGCCGGGGGCACCTGCGCATCCTGCGCGAACCTTCCTGAGCCGCAAGTGGCGGTAGGCTGGGAACTGCAAAATCCGTCAGCCGCCGGCGCCTGCTGCGGTTCACATCAGGGAGCGTTCACCATGCCGAAGATCAGTGCCGAACTGTTATCTGTCCTGAGATGCCCCGTCACCGGGTCCGCGCTCGTGCAGGACGGCGAGGAACTCGTCACCATCACGGCGGGCGGAACCGGCGAGAAGCTGCGTTACACGATCGAAGACGGCATCCCGCTGTTGCTGCCGCCGGAGCTGCTCCCCGCGGCCGCCGCGGCCCGCGCCGATCAGCACGACGCCAATCAGCCCGACGCCGGGCCCCGCCGCATCGCTGAATAGACTCCGCCGATAGGCTCCGCGGAATGGTCGCCGCACAGCCCCATCTGCCCGCCGTTCAGCACCGAATTGCCAGTTAGTCACCGACACACAAGATCACCGACACACAAGATCACCGACACACAAGATCACCGACACACAAGATCACCGACACACAAGGTCACCGACACACAAGATCACCCAATGCAGGCCACCGGCCTCCCCGCCGGCCACAACGAAGGATTTTCATGACTTTCGACTACAAGATCGCGGACATCTCCCTGGCCGAGGCGGGCCGCCACCAGATCCGCCTCGCCGAACACGAAATGCCCGGACTCATGTCCCTGCGCGAGGAGTTCGGCGCCGGCCAGCCCCTGAAGGGTGCCCGCATCGCCGGTTCCCTGCACATGACGGTCCAGACCGCCGTGCTGATCGAGACGCTCACCGCCCTCGGCGCCGAGGTCCGCTGGGCTTCCTGCAACATTTTCTCCACCCAGGACGAAGCCGCCGCCGCCGTCGTGGTCGGTAACGGAACGGTCGAGGACCCGCAGGGTGTTCCCGTGTTCGCCTGGAAGGGCGAGACGCTTGAGGAGTACTGGTGGACCGCCCAGCAGATCCTGACCTGGCCCGGCGCGGACAGCAACCCGGATCTGGGCCCGAACATGATTCTCGACGACGGCGGCGACGCCACGATGCTGGTGCACAAGGGCGCCGACGTCGAAGCCCTCGGCGCCGTGCCGTCCGCCGCCGCGGACGAGTCCGAGGAAGGCCGTGTCTTCCTCGACGTGCTGCGCGCGTCGCTGCAGGAGGACCCGCAGAAGTGGACCCGCATCGGCTCCCGCCTGCTCGGCGTCACCGAGGAAACCACAACCGGCGTCCACCGCCTCTACCAGCTCGCCGAGCAGGGCAAGCTGCTGTTCCCGGCGATCAACGTCAACGACTCGGTCACCAAGAGCAAGTTTGACAACAAATACGGCATCCGCCACTCCCTGCCGGACGGCATCAACCGCGCCACGGACGTTCTGATGGGCGGCAAAGTCGCTGTCGTCTGCGGTTACGGCGACGTCGGCAAGGGCGCCGCGGAGGCGTTCCGCGGCCAGGGTTCGCGTGTGATCGTCACCGAAATCGACCCGATCTGCGCGCTGCAGGCAGCCATGGACGGCTACCAGGTGGCGAAGTTGGAATCCGTCCTCATCGAGGGCCACATTTTCATTACCACCACGGGCAACAAAGACGTCATCATGGCCGAGCACATGGCCGGCATGCGGGACAAGGCCATTGTGGGCAACATCGGCCACTTCGACAACGAGATCGACATGGCCGGCCTGGCCCGGATCCCCGGCGTCAAGAAGGTCGAGATCAAGCCCCAGGTCCACGAGTGGGTCCTGGCGGCGGACCCGGCCACGGGGGAGGACAGCCGCTCCATCATCGTCCTCTCCGAGGGCCGGCTCCTGAACCTCGGCAACGCCACCGGACACCCGTCCTTCGTCATGAGCAACTCCTTCGCCAACCAGACCATTGCGCAGATCGAGCTGTTCACGAAGCGCGACCAGCCGGAGGGGGAGCGTGAGTACGGCAAGCAGGTGTACGTGCTGCCGAAGATCCTCGACGAGAAGGTGGCCCGGCTCCACCTGGATGCCCTCGGTGTCGAACTGACCGAGCTGTCCAAGGACCAGGCCGAGTATCTGGACCTTGACGTGGCCGGCCCGTACAAGCCGGAGCAGTACCGCTACTAAGGGAGCCGTGCAACTTCAGCCACCACGGCGGCGGGCCGCAGCAAATGTTCACCTATGCTGGAATATGGACATCGTGAGCTCTGATGTGGGCTCGGAGGAAAAGCAGTGGGGGAACACAGGAAATGGCCATGACTGAAGACAGCGGTCGTCGACGACGGCAGCCCGCACGTCGTGCGCGCGGCGCCAGCAAGATGCTCGCCGTTCTCGCCCTCTGCGCCGTCGTCGGTGCGGGCGGAATCGGCATCGCGACGGCTCCCGGCCGGGCCGAAGCGAAGATGTCCTCGGAGTCTTCGGCGCCGATGCGGAACGTTTCCGGCCTCGCGGCCCCGGTGGTGAAACCCGTTGAACTCGGTGTGACCCCGAACGACGGGGCGCAGGGCGTCAACCCCGCGGCCCTGCCCGCGGTCAAGGCCGTCAACGGCGTCGTGAAAGACGTTGTGCTGGAGCCTGCGTCCGGCGGCGACCGCGTGCGCGGAACAACCAGTCCCGACGGCTCGACCTGGACTGCGGAGGATCCGCTCGAATTCGACACCAAGTACAGGTACAGCTTTACGGTCGCCGACCAGGCCGGACGGGAAACCAAGAAGGCGCAGACCTTTGCCACCGTAGCGAAGGCCAACGAGGCGGATGCCGCCGTGTACCCGCTGAACGGCACAACTGTCGGTGCCGGACAACCCATCGAAATTGTCTTCAGCGAGCCTGTGCTGAACAAGGAGGCCATGGAGAAAGCCGTCGCCGTGACTGTTTCCTCCGGCCAGGCCGTGGCGTGGCACTGGTATTCGGACCGGCGCGTCCGGATCCGGCCCGAGGCATTCTGGGCCGCGAACAGCCAGATCGGCGTGGACCTGAAACTCTTCGGCGTGGACTTCGGCAACAAGATGGTCGGCAATTCCGACACCAAGGTCTCCTTCAAGGTGGGGCCGCAGCGGCTCGCCGTCGTCGACGACACAACGAAAACGATGAACGTCTACTTCGACGGGCAGCTGGTCCGGACCGCTCCTGTCACGCTGGGCGACGCGGACTGGCTCTCACCCACCGGCTTCGCCGTCATCATGGAGCAAGAGCGCACTTCCAAGTTCAACGCCGGCAGCATCGGTCTGAAGCCCGGTGACAAGGGCTACTACCCGCCGCTGACCGTTGAATATGCGAACCGGCTGACCACGTCCGGCGTCTACGTCCACCAGGCCCTCGAATCGGCCTGGGGTGCGGTCGGCAGGTTCAACGTCTCGCACGGCTGTGTGGGCCTGCTCCCGGCCGACGCCACCTGGTTCTTTAACAATATGAAGACCGGAGACGTGGTGCAGACCCTCAACACCGGCGCCCCGCCGGTGGAGCCGCTGGAAGGCTTTGGCGACTGGAACATACCCTGGGCGCAGTACGCCAAACGCTGAGCCCGCGGGCCGGCTGGCTGTCCTGCCCGAGGGCCGGCAGGCCGCCGGCGGCCGCCCGGAATTTGCCGGCCGAATCCCGGCGGCCTGCGGGGTGGCATCTCGCCCGTCCCGAGGCTCTGGCGGTAGGCTCGGAGGCAGATAATGAGCGTCGCCCGGTTCAGGCCCGGCGGCGCGGAAGCCTACGGAAGCGAAACGCAGTGACTGACAAGAGTTCCACCCCGCCGAACCGGCAGGATCCGCAGCTGGATCCCGCCGACGATTCCGACGAACCCGCCTTCGAATGGATGAAGCCCGCCGCCGCGGGAAGGAATTCCGACATCGCGTCCGGTGGCAGCGCGGCAGCGACGGGGACTGCAGCAGCGGAGGCTGCAACGAAGGGGGCCGCTACGCCGGAGGCTGCCGCACCCGTCCGCCGCCAGCCCGGCGGTCGGGCCGACCGCCGGGCCGCGGAAGCCGCCGTCGAATCGCCCGGCACCGAGACGGCCAGGGGACCGGACAGCGGGAGCGACGCGGTCTTCAGTGAGCCGCTGGCCACGTCGGCGCTGCAGATCCGGCCTCCGCAGGAAGAGGTGGAGCGCCGGAACGCCGAACGCGAGCACGCGGCGAACGCCAAACCCGTTGCCCCTCGGGTCATGCAGATCCTGCTCGCCGTCTGCTTCCCGATCATCCTGCTGGTGCTGGCAGTCCGCGCCGTCGCCAGCCCCCTGTTCCTCTGGGTGGAGTACAACCGCCCGGGCTTCCCGGGTGACGGCTACGGGTTCAGCACGGACGACCGGATGACCTACGGTTCTTACGCCGTGGACTACCTCAGCAACTGGTCCGGCCCGCGCTACCTCGGGGAGCTCGTGAACCGCAGCGGGGACAAGCTCTTTATGGACGGCGAAGTCAGCCACATGGCTGACGTCAAGCTCGTCATCATGTCCGCGTTCGGGGCCGGAGCCCTGCTGATGCTGCTGAGCCTCATCGCAGTGATCTACCTGCGGCGCCGCAGCACCGGGGGAGTGCGCCGGGGCCTCTTTGCCGGCTCGGTGGTCACCCTTGCGGTCATCATCGGGCTGGGAACCCTGGCCGTGCTCGGCTGGGAGCAGTTCTTTACCCAGTTCCATGCCGTTTTCTTCGCCAACGGCACCTGGACGTTCTCCCTGCAGGACACCCTGATCCGGTTGTTCCCGGGCCAGTTCTGGGTCGATGGAGGCATCACGATCGGCGGGCTCGTCCTGCTCGTCTCGCTCGGCACCCTGATCCTGACCTGGCCGACCCGCAAGCGCCGCGGCCTGCCAAAGCGGGGAACCGTCGACGGCGGCCCGGCCGGGGATGCTGCGGCTGTTGCCGCTGCGGACGCCCCGGCGGAGGATGCAGCAGATCCCGCCGCGGTGAAAGGATCCCGGTTCCGGCGGGCCAAGGCCCGGAAAGCTGCGGCCCGGAAGGGAGGGGCCGACGCCGAAGGCGAAGCCCAGGGTGCGGTGGCTGTTGAGGTAGCCCCGGCTGGTGTGGGCGCGGCGGCGCAAGACTCCGCCGATCCGGCCGACGGCGTCAGCCGTAGATCCGGTTGATGCGTGCCTCGTAGTCCCGGACGACGGCGGCACGCTTGAGTTTGAGCGAGGGGGTCAGGTGCCCGGATTCCACGGTGAAGTCGGCGGCCAGGATCACGAAGCTGCGGATGGACTCGGCCGTGGACACGAGCGAGTTCGCCTCGTCCACGGCGCCCTGGATGGCCGCCCGGACCAGCTCATTGCCGGTCGCCTCGGCGAGGCCCATCGCCGCAACCTTGTGGGTGGCACACCAGTTCGCCAGACCTTCCGGATCAAGGTTGACGAGGGCCGAAACGAACGGCCGGCCATCGCCGATCAGGATCGCCTGCGCCACCAGCTGGTGTTCGCGGATCTTTTCCTCGAGCGGCCCGGGGGCGACGTTCTTGCCGCCGGCGGTCACCAGGAGGTCCTTCTTCCGCCCCGTGATCGTCAGGAAGCCTTCCTCGTCGAGGGATCCGAGGTCCCCGGTGCGGAAGAAGCCGTCCACAAATGCCTCGGTGTTGGCCGTGGCGTTGGAGTGGTAGCCCTTGAAGACGCCGATGCCCTTAACCAGGATCTCGCCGTCGTCGGCAATCCTGATGGTGGTCCCGGGCACGGGAATGCCGACGGTGCCCACTTTGGTCCGGGTCGGGGTGTTCGCCGTGCACGGCGCCGTCGTCTCGGTGAGGCCGTAGCCCTCGAGGACGGGGATGCCGGCCCCGCGGAAGAAGTGCGCGTCGTGTGAGCTCAGCGGACTCGCACCGGACACCGTGTAGCCCAGTTGACCGCCGAAGGCCTGCCGCAGTTTCGGGTACAGCAGCCGGTCGAAGACCGCATGCTTGGCGCGGGTGACCAGGCCCGGGCCCGCGGCTTTGCCCTGCGCGGCAGCATCGAGGGCCTTCGAGTAGTCGATGGCGACGCCGGCGGCCGTCTCGAACACCCGGGCTTTGCCGGCGAGGGCTGCCTTGTGCGCTGCGCCGGCGTAGACCTTCTCGAGGATCCGTGGCACCACCAGCAGAAACGTGGGCCTGAAGTTGCCCAGGTCTGCCAGCAGCTCCTTAGCGTTGGAGGTGTGGCCCAGCGTAGTGCCGGCGCTCAGGCAGACAACCTGGACGGCGCGGGCGAGGACGTGGGCGAGCGGCAGGAACATCAGCGTCCTGGATCGGGGCTGCAGCAGGATCTCGGGCAGGAACAGCACGATGTTCTTGGCAACGAGGGCGAAGTTCCCGTGCGTGATCTGGCAGCCCTTCGGCCGGCCGGTGGTGCCTGAGGTGTAGACCAGCGAGGCGACGTCGGCGAGTCCCGCCGCGGAGCGGTGCCGTTCCAGCTCGGCGTCGCCCACGCCGGCCCCGGCGGCGGCGAGGCTGGCCAAGTTCGGGGCGCCGCCGTCGTCGTCCATCCGGATGACCGGAAGCATCCGGTCCCCGAGGAGGCCGGAGCTGTCCAGTATGCCCTGGACGAGGGCTGCCGTGGCCTGGTTCTCGGCGAAGACGCGCCGGGCGCCGGAATCGTGCAAAATCCACTCGACCTGGCTGGCGGAGGACGTTTCGTAGATGGGGACGGTGATGCCGCCGGCAAACCAGATGGCGAAGTCCACCAAGGTCCATTCATAGCGGGTGGCGGACATTACTGCGACCGTTTCACCAGGGGTGATGCCGCCGGCGACCAGGCCCCTGGCCAGCGCCGTGACCTGGTCCAGGAACTGCTGGGCGGGGATATCGGCCCATCCGGCGGGGCCTTTGCGGGAGTAGAGCGCATGCACAGGATCCTTGGCATGCTGCTCCAGGAGCAGATCCGTCACATTGCTGTCCGGGTCCAGCTCCGCGAGCAGTCCGGTGCTTGCTTCTCTCACAGCCTGGTCTCCGTTCCGGGTTTGCCTGATGGTGGCTGACGTCCCTAGCAATCCTGCCTTAGATCCAGGACGGCATCCACATCCGGAACCGCCAGTCCTGGTAGCTGATGGTCTCGGCGGTCCAGACCGGGTAGAAGAACGCGGAGATGACCACGGCCGTGACCACGAAAAGCGTCACGAGGTACAGTCCGGAGCGCCGCCGCCAGGGCGGGTCCGTCCGCCGCCCCAGGACCAGGCCCAGGCAGTACACCAGAGCCAGCACGAGGAAGGGCTCGAAGGACACGGCATAGAAGAAGAACATGGTGCGTTCGGGGTACAGGAACCAGGGGAGGTAGCCCGCCGCCACGGCGGAGAGGATGGCCCCCGCGCGCCAGTCGCGCCGGCCGGCCCACCAGAACAGCAGGATGCCAAGGCAGGCTGCGGCGCTCCACCAGATCAGCGGGTTGCCGACCGAAAGGACGGCCGTGGTGCAGCTGGCCGCGTCGCAGCCGGGGCTGCCCTGTTTGGGCGACTCGTAGAAAAACGAGGTGGGTCGGCCCAGGACCAGCCAGCTCCACGCACTGGCCTCGTACGGGTGGTCCGAGCTGAGGCCCTGGTGGAACTTGTAGGCCTCGAGATGGTAGTGGGCGAGGGACCGGACGGAGTCCGGCAGCCAGCCCCATTCGGCGGAGGGGCTGGTCTCGGCCCAGCGCCGGAAGTAGGCGTCTTTGGACCGGAACCAGCCGGTCCAGGAGGCGGCGTAGACCAGGGCGGCCACAGGGACGATGCTCAGGAAGGCCACAATGCCGTCCTTGAGAATGCCGCCGCTGATCCAGCCGTGGATCCCGGCGATCCGGCGTGCGCTCAGATCCCAGAAGACGGTCAACAGCCCGAAGCCGGCGAGGAAGAACAGCGCGGACCACTTGGTGCCGACCGCCAGGCCCAGGCACACCCCGGCGGCAAGGCGCCACCAGCGCATGCCGAGCCAGGGACCGGCGGCCAGCTGGAGCGAGGTGGGCCGGCCGCCGGGGGAGGCCAGGGCCTGCCGGCAGAGCCGCTTGGCGAGCCGGCGCCGGCCGTCGTCACGGTCCATCAGCAGCGCGCCGAACGCCGCGAGGATCCAGAACATCAGGAAGATGTCCAGCAGAGCGGTCCGGGACATCACGAGGTGGTGGCCGTCCACTGCCAGCAATACTCCGGCCACCGCCCCGAGGGTCAGCGAGCGGAAAAGCTTCTGCGCGATCAGCGCCAGCAGGAAGATGGACAGGGTGCCGGTCAGGGCCGCGCCGAACCGCCAGCCGTAGGCGTTGTCCGGTCCGAAAAGCCACATGCCCGCGGCGATCATCCACTTGCCCACCGGCGGGTGGACCACGTATTCGGGCGTGTCCAGGAGCACACCGGGGTTCCCGGCGATGAAGGAATCGTTGGCTTTCTCCGGCCAGGCCCGTTCGTAGCCGCTGACCAGGAGGGAATAGCCGTCCTTGACGTAGTACGTCTCGTCGAAGACCAGGGTGCGGGGTGTGTCCAGCCGGACGAAGCGCAGCAGCCCGCCGATTGCTGCGGTGATGGTGGGGATCAGCCAGAACCACAGCCGGAGCGACGGCGGATAATCCCGCCAGCTCCGGATGCTGCCTGTCAGGCGCTCTCTGAGGGCCTCGGCGGTGAACGCCTCCGAGGGGCGGCTGATCCAGCGGTGCCCCTCAAGATTGCGTCCGGGGCTGGTGCTGCCTGTACCGGTGGCTGGGGGCGCCGATCCGGCGGAACCGGTCTCGGCAGGCCGCGTGGGGGTCTGCGTCACGTTGCCCATGCTACCTTTCGCCGCCGTCTTCGTTGGTCCGTTCGGCGGTCCGCGCCTGAGCCTGCCTGCGCCGGCAGTAGGCTGGACGTGTGGACCATGAACCCAGCACCTCCCCGATTCTTTCCGACGCCGGCGGCGGACCCGCCATCGGCGTAAGCGACGGCGTAGGCGTCGGCACCGGCACCGGGGCCGGCACCGCACGGGACGAAGTCCAGGATCAGGAACCGGATCTGGAGTGGGCCGGAGGCCCGGGGCGGATCGTGCTGGCCGCGACTCCGATCGGCAACGCCGGAGACGCCACCTACCGGCTGATCGAACTGCTGAAGACGGCTGACATCGTTGCCGCCGAGGATACCCGGCGGCTGCACCGGCTCGTCACGAACCTCGGCATTACCGTGGCGGGCCGGATCATCAGCTATCACGAGCACAATGAGGTGGCCAAGACCGGCGAACTCCTGGACCAGGTACGCTCCGGGAAGACCCTCGTGATGGTGACCGACGCCGGCATGCCGTCCGTCTCGGACCCCGGCTTTCGCCTCGTTGAGGGCGCCGTGGCTGCCGGGCTGACGGTCACCGCAGCCCCCGGGCCCTCTGCCGTGCTGACGGCTCTGGCGCTGTCGGGGCTGCCGACGGACCGGTTTTGCTTTGAGGGGTTCCTTCCCCGGAAGGCCGGCGAACGGTCCTCCCGCCTCGTGGACCTCGACGCCGAGCGGCGCACCATGGTGTTCTTCGAGGCCCCGCACCGCCTGGAGCCGATGCTCCGCGCCCTGCGCGAACGCTTCGGCGCCGACCGGCGCGCCGCCATCTGCCGTGAGCTGACCAAAACCTACGAGGAAGTCATCCGCGGCACCCTGCGCGAACTGCTCGAATGGGCCGAGAGCAGCGAGGTGCGCGGCGAGATCGCCGTCGTCGTGGGCGGCGCCCCGGAACGGGATCCCGGCAAACCCGAGGACCATGTGGCCGCGGTCAATGCGCTGATAGGGCAGGGCATCCGGC
Organism: Pseudarthrobacter sp. HLT1-7; assembly: GCF_059383435.1. Taxonomy (NCBI): domain Bacteria; kingdom Bacillati; phylum Actinomycetota; class Actinomycetes; order Micrococcales; family Micrococcaceae; genus Pseudarthrobacter; species Pseudarthrobacter sp. HLT1-7. Next base: position 157,120 of record NZ_JBWZCH010000005.1, read on the forward strand.
TCAAGGAGGCCGTTGCCGCCGTCGCCGAAGAAGCCAGGGTCAGCAAACGGGAGTTGTACTCCGCCGTTCTCGCCGCCCGGTAACCGTGCGGTAGCCGTGCGGTAGCCGTGCGGCCGGCGGGATCCGGGGCCGGGGGTGCGGTTGTGCAGCTGCACAGGGCTTTCGGCAGGTTGTAGTGCGTACCGGCGTAGACACTCCGGAGCGCCCGGCGGTACCGTGGCAGTAAATTCAGTGCGTCATCGGGTGGCGGGAGACCGTTGAACGAAAGACCGTGCTGGCATCCGATCCGAATTCACACCGAAATGCCGACGAGGGAGTCAATTGTGACTGTAACCGCCCAGCCCACTGTCACCGCCGAGCGCGAAAGCTCGCTGCTGGCTTCTGTTCCCACCGGCCTGCTGATCAACGGGCAGTGGCGTCCGGCCGCCTCCGGGAAGACTTTCGACGTCGAGGATCCGTCCACGGGCAAGGTGCTGTTGAGCATCGCCGACGCCGGTCCGGAGGACGGGGCCGCAGCGCTGGATGCCGCGGCCGCCGCCCAGGAGTCGTGGGCGAAGGTTCCGCCGCGGGAGCGCGGGGAGATCCTGCGCCGGGCCTTCGAACTCGTCACCGCACGGGCCGAGGACTTCGCGCTGCTGATGACGCTGGAGATGGGCAAGCCGCTGGCCGAGGCCCGCGGCGAGGTCACCTACGGGGCGGAGTTCCTGCGCTGGTTCTCCGAGGAGGCCGTCCGTGCTTTTGGCCGCTATTCGGTGTCCCCGGATGGCAAGTCCCGGCTGCTCGTGACGAAGAAGCCGGTGGGCCCGTGCCTGCTGATCACACCCTGGAACTTCCCGCTGGCCATGGCCACCCGTAAGATCGCCCCGGCCGTGGCCGCCGGCTGCACCATGGTGCTGAAGTCCGCGAACCTGACGCCGCTAACGTCCCAGCTGTTCGCCGCGGTGATGCTGGAGGCCGGGCTGCCAGCCGGCGTGCTGAACGTGATCCCCACGTCCACGGCCGGCGCGACCACCGGTCCGCTGATCAAAGACTCCCGGCTCCGCAAACTGTCCTTCACCGGTTCCACCGAGGTGGGCCGCCGGCTGCTCTCGGACGCCTCCGAAACGGTCCTGAGGACCTCGATGGAACTCGGCGGCAACGCCCCGTTCGTGGTGTTCGAGGACGCCGACGTCGACGCCGCCGTCGCCGGGGCGATGCTGGCCAAGCTGCGCAATATGGGCGAGGCCTGCACCGCCGCGAACCGCTTCATCGTCCACGAGTCCGTGGCCGCCGAGTTCGCGGAGAAGTTCGCCGCGAAGATGGCGGAGATGACCACGGCCCGGGGCACCGAAGCCCACTCCAAGGTGGGCCCTCTGATCGATGCCAAGAGCCGCGACAAGGTCCACGAGCTGGTGTCCGACGCCGTGTCCGCCGGCGCGGTCGCGGTGATCGGCGGCGCCGCCGTCGAGGGCCCGGGCTACTTCTACCAGCCGACCATCCTCACGGGTGTCACGGAAGGGACCCGGATCCTGTCCGAGGAAATCTTCGGCCCCGTCGCCCCGATCATTACCTTCGACACCGAGGAGGAGGCCGTGCGGCTCGCCAACAACACCGAGTACGGCCTCGTGGCGTACGTCTTCACAAAGGACCTCAACCGGGGCATCCGGATGGGCGAACGGCTGGAGACCGGCATGCTGGGCCTGAACGCCGGCGTGGTCTCCAACGCCGCGGCCCCCTTCGGCGGGGTCAAGCAGTCCGGTCTGGGCCGCGAGGGCGGCCTGGAAGGCATCGAGGAATATCTCTACACGCAGTACATCGGGATCGCCGACCCCTACGCCGGCTAAGTGCTAAAGAATCAGCTAGCCAAAGTAAGGAATTCTCGCACCTCGGCGCGGCAGCGGCGCTGAGCCGCTAGCTGCGGCGCCCCCGGCGGAGTCCGTCGCGGATCCTCGACCAGGATCGCGCGGCGCCCCGCCGGGTGAGCTGTGCTGTGCGGGCCAGGGCACGGTAGGGCGCGGTGATGGCGCGGCGCGACCGCGACATGGTTGACGGCGGCAGCCAGACTGCACGCGCACGCATGAGGGGCCTCGCGTTGGCCCGCAGGGAAGTCCGCACGGCGGCGATCCTGGCGGCGGCGGTGCTGGCTTCCTTGCCGCCGCCCTCGTCGTCCCGCCCGTCCCGCCCGTCCCCGCCGTCCCGCCCGTCCCCGCCGTCCCGCCCGTCCCGCCCGTCCCCGCCGTCCCGCCCGTCCCCGCCGTCCGCCGGGGCGGGGCGTCCGTACTGCCGGCGCTCGAAGTTTGCGGTCAGGGCGCCCACGGCCTGGTGCCCGGCGGCGTCGGGGCCGTCCGGTTCGCCCAGTGCCGAGGACGTGCGCAGCCGGCCGGAGAACTGCCGCGGGGTCTCGCTGGTGTGCGGCACCACGCCGTAGTCGGTGGCGAGGTCGCGCAGTTCGGCCCAGGCCGGCAGGGCTGTTCCGATGCCGCCGGACGCCCCGGAACCGTTCAGCCGCCGGCGCCGGAGACCGGCGCGGGCCAGCTGGGGCGATGCCAGGAGCAGGGCCAGGAACGCGAGCGCGCCGGCACCGAACAGCACGGGCAGCAGGCTGCCGCCGGCGTCCGCCGGGCCGGCGCCGCCCGGAAGGGGCAGCGGGGCGGCGCCGGGCAGCGGTGTGGAGGTGGGGCCGGCACTCGGAATCAGCCCGTCGTTGCTTTCATTGGTGCTGGCTCCGCTGGGGGCGGCGCCCTCGGTGGCGTACGACGGGACGACGCCGCGGGACGGGGTCGGTTCGAAGGGGACCCAGCCCACGCCCTGGAAATACAGTTCCGGCCAGGAGTGGGCATCCCGGGCATCCACCTCGAATTCGGGCAGTGCCCCGTGGCCTGCGATCGAGACGGTGGCGCCCGTGGGCCGGCCGGGGGCGTAGCCGACGGCTATCCGGCTGGGGATGCCCTCCAGCCGGGCCATCACGGCCATTGCTGCGGCGAAGTGGATGCAGTAGCCGCTCTTTTGGGTCAGGAAGTCCGCCAGCACCGAGAGTCCGTTGCCGTCGTAGCCGCCCTGGACAGGGGATTGCAGGGAGTAGCTAAAGTTCGGTGAGCGCAGGTACCGCTGGATGGCCATGGCCCGGGCGTAGGGGGTGGTGCTTCCCGCCGTGACCGAGGCGGCTGTCTTCCGGACGATGTCCGGAACGTTGTCCGGTGGACGGATGAACTGCTCCGGGATTCCCTGCACCGGCCCGGAGGCCTGCTCGAGCACCTCCGGTGTGAGCTGCGGGGCAACGGACAGGACCAGGTACTGCTGGTCGCGGGAGTTGGTGTCGACTCCCTTGACGCTGAGGGTGGCCGGGTCCCAGCTCCAGCGGCCCGTCAGCCCGTTGACGGCCTCCGGGGCGTAGGGCGCCGGAAGATACGGGCTCGTGAACTGGCCGGTGTTGATGGCTGTGACCACCCGAAGCTCCGTCGCGGTGGATTCGAGCCCGGTACCCATCCGCCCGGTGCCCATCCGCCCGGTGCCCAGACGCCGGCTGTCCTCGCGGTCATCCGGTGCCCAGGAATCACCGCTGAAGCTGTCCACCGTCACGGACCGCAGGTACGGGGTGGTCGGCGAGTTCGTGGCAAAGGTGATCCGGCCGTCGCCGGAGGGGCTGCGGAGGCTGTTGCCCAGGCTGATCATCGGGTTGAGCCCGGTGGCGCTGCCAAAGGGGTTCAGCCTCGAGCCCTGCGGGAAGGCGCCCTGGTCGAAGCCCGGGACAACCAGCTGGAGCAGCACCGTGACGGTCAGCGCCAGCGCGCCCGTCAGGCCGGCGCGCCGGAACTGGCCGGGGTTGCGGGCGGTGTCGGCCCCGGTGCGGGGATCGGGGGCAAACCAGTGGCTGCAGCCGAGGATCATAAGATAGCCGACGGCGGCGCCGGCGAACCCGAGCACACCGACGCTCTGCGGCTTGACCATGGCCGGGACGATGAGGATAGCCAGGATTCCGAGGCCGCTCGTTGCCGGCAGGGCCAGCGGGAAGGCGAGTGCATCCACGAGGATCACCAGCAGCCCCAGCACGGCGCAGATGAGCAGGACGATCCCGGCGTTGGGGGCCACGGGGGCGCTCTCGGCGAGGACCGTCTCGCTGGCCCGGCGCAGATACCGGCCCAGCTGCGTCATGGTGGCCCCCGAGGGGATGAAGCCGATGATGCTGTGCGGACGGAAGAAGGTGAACGTCAGGATCATCACCAGCGACGCCAGGCCGCCGAGCTCAACAAAGACGGTGCGCCAGCGCAGGGCCCGCAGCCCGGCCATGGTGACAGTGACGGAAATGACAATCGAGAGTATCGGGGAGTACCACGCCCAGCCCCTCAGCACGCCGTTGAGGCCAAGCGCGGCACCGGCGACGGCGGTTGCGACGGCGAGCGCCATCAGCCATGGCCGGGCGCCCACCCCGGCCCGCGGGGGGCCGGAAACCGGTGCGGGGACCGCGGCGCTCCCGGTACGGGAACCGGCGGCGCCGCTCTGAGCGCCAGTATCCGAGCCGGTGCCGGTGCTGCGCTGCGGGGTCAGAGTCATCGCCGGCCCCCGACGCCGCGCCGCACCTCGGCGGCGGCCGGCAGCGGCGCCTGGCCCTGATCGAACGAGCTCCAGGCCGCCGGGAGGGACGTACTGGCGGAGACGGCGACGGCCCGCCAGCCGCCACGGCGGAGGGTCTCCAATACCTCGCCGCTGCCCTGGGCCTGAGCCGTGATGACGATGGCAAAGGCATTCGCTCCGAATCCGGCAGCCGGGGACAGGGCCCGGGCCTCACCCGGGGAGAGGTAGCCCAGGATGGCCAGGACGGGACCCCGCAAGCGGTGGGCGGCGAGCTTGTCCATGAGCCGGTCATCGAAAGGCAACGGCCCCGGCTCCGTGCCGGCGGGCGTTCCGCGGCGGGAAGAGTCTTTGGCTTCCCCGTCGCTGTGCCGGTGGCGGCGGGTGTAGTGCGCTCCGGACAGTTGGATGGCGGCCAGGCTCTCTGCGACTGACTGCAGTCCGGAGGTCCCGATGTATTCCTCGGCCTCCGGCTCCGGGGCGGACCGAGAATGGCGGAAGGCGGGCTCACCTGCGGCATCGAGGAAGCGCAGGGCATAGTTGCGCTCCGAGAGGTGGGCGCCGATGGACATCGCCGCCGTCACGGCCCACTCGAAGGCGTCGCTCGTGACCAGCTCGTGGCCGCCAGCCGCGGACGCCGGGCCGTGAGAGCCCGCTCCGTGGAAAAAACTGCCATTGGGAAAGGCCGCCAGACGCTGGTCCAGGATGATGGTCGCTTCGGGAGTGGTGACGGACTCCTCCTGGCGGACCATCAGCTCCCCGTGACGTGCTGTCGCCGCCCAGTGCACGCGGCGCATCGGATCCCCGTGGCGGTATTCGCGGGTCATCACGTCGTCGTCGCTCGGGTTGGCGCGGATCCGGCTGGCGGTGACGCCGTCGTGCCCGCGGGCGCCGGCCAGCCCCGTCACGGGAAGTTCGACGGCGGCCGGCGTGACGGTGAGGGTGTCGCCGTCGTCGATGGCATGGCGGTGCAGCGAGAGGCCGAAGGGATCGCTGAACTCGGCCGTCACCGGACCGATCAGGAACTGGCCGCGCTTCCCGGAACGGAGGTGATATTCATAGCGGCTGGGCCCGCCCGCCGCCGACCGTGCCGGGAACCGGAACACGGGGGACTCGCCGAACCGGGCCGGCAGCTGCTCTTCCATGACCGCGTGCCCGGCACCGATTCCGGTCCGGGCGACGGCCAGCCGGACGGTCGTAGTCGCGGCGGTTTCCACGGCGGAGGGGTTGAACTCCCGGTACACCTGGAAACTCGGCTTGAGCACGCGGGTGCCGGCCAGGGAGAGCAACGGCAGGACCAGCAGCAGGATCGCCAGCGCCAGCAGGTCGCGGCGTCCCATCACCTGGGCGGCCAGCAGGAAGACGGAGCCCGCGGCAAGCAGGCCCCAGCCGCGCGTCGTGAAGATATGTCTGGGGAACCGGTCCATCAATGCCACGGCGGTGCCATCCCTAGCGGTGGTTCGGGAGCCTGGACGGCGAAGCCGCTGCGGTCTTCGCACGGGCGGCACGGGCCGTGCCGGCGGAGGCCGCCGCCACATCGGGGCTGACCTGGATTGTGGCCAGGACGGACCGGATAACGCCCTGCGGTGTTTGGCCCGTGCTGGCGGCTTTACGGTCCAGGATGATCCGGTGCGCCAGGACGAATTCGGCCACGCTGGCTATGTCGTCCGGCAACACAAAGTCCCGGCCTTCCAAAGCGGCCGTGGCCTTCGCCGCGCGCAGCAGCTGGAGCATGGACCGGGGGCTGGCGCCGAGCCGCAGCAGGCTGCTCTCCCTCGTGGCGCGTCCCAGGGACACGGTGTATTCCTTGATCGATTCGGAGACGTAGACCTGCTGCACCGCGGCGATCATGGCGGCGACTTCGCCGGCGGTGACGACGGCGGTCACCCGGGTCAGCGGGGACGTCGCCTGGTGGGTTTCCAGCATTTGCATCTCTGACTCCTTGTCCGGATAGCCCATGGAAATCCGCGCCATAAAACGGTCCCGCTGCGCCTCCGGGAGCGGGTACGTCCCCTCCATCTCGATGGGATTCTGCGTGGCCACGACCATAAAGGGCTCATCCAGCCGGTAGGACTTCCCGTCCACGGTGACCTGGTGCTCCTCCATGCACTCCAGCAGGGCCGACTGGGTCTTGGCGGAGGCACGGTTGATTTCGTCGCCGATGACGATGTTGGCAAACACCGCCCCGGGGCGGAACTCAAAGGACCGCGATGCCTGGTTGTAGATGGATACGCCGGTCACGTCGGAGGGCAACAGATCAGGGGTGAACTGGATCCGGCTCACCGAGCAGTCGATGGTGCGGGCCAGCGTCTTGGCCAGCAGCGTCTTGCCGACACCGGGGACGTCCTCAAGCAGCAGGTGGCCCTGCGCCAGGAGGACGGTCAGCGCCAGCTTCGCGGCCTCGGCCTTGCCATCGATCACGGTGTTGATGGCCGTCAGGATGCGCTCGCTGGCGGCATGGAACGCCTCGGCATCCATGGCCGCGGGCTTCTGCGCCAGCCGCCTCGCCGCTGCGTTTCCCCCCACGGCGGAGCCATCCTGGAAACCCTGGCCTTCGGGGCGGACTTCGTCTACGGAGGTGCGGTGGTAGTCCATCGGCAGCCTTTCAGCCCTGGTGGGTCCCCGGGACGGATCGGCATGAAATGCCGTGCCCTCATCGGGTATGCGTCTGTCTTCCTATCAGAGTACTAACACAACCGCCGGACCTGACAGAGAGTTGCGGGGAAATCTCCGCAGGTCCGCTGGACGCCACGTAGCACGGTGCGGTTAAATCGCGGCATTGCTCCGGGCGCGGCTCGCCGGTGCCCGCGCGGCGGAGACCCCGGTTAAGGTGGAACGATGTGCAATCCCCTCACTCCCGTCCCGTTCCGTGCAAGCGGCAGCGGTCGCCCCGGCTACCCGCCGGCGCCGGAGCCTCTTCCTGTTCCGGTCATGGACAACCACACGCATCTTGACTTTCCCGACGCCGGCTCTCCCGACGCCGGCTTTCCCAACAGCGACTTTCCCAACAGCGACTTTCCCAACAAGGGGTTGGCGGTCAGCGTTACGGATGCCCTCGACGCCGCCGCGGCCGTGGGGGTCCAGGGCGCCGTGCAGGTGGGGTGCGACCTCGAATCCTCCCGGTTCACGGTCCGGGCCGTCGAGCTGGACACCAGGCTGCTGGGCGCCGTCGCGCTCCATCCGAACGACGCTCCCCGCTACGCCGCCCGGGGCGAATTGGAGGCTGCCCTGGCCGAGATCGAAGCCCTGGCCGCGCACCCGAGAATCCGGGCGATCGGCGAGACGGGCCTGGACTTCTTCCGGACCGAGGCGGAGGGACTGGCCCCGCAGCGGTACTCCTTCCGCCGCCATATCGACATCGCCAAGCGTCTCGGCCTGACGCTGCAGATCCACGACCGGGACGCCCACGACGACGTCGTCCAGGTCCTGCGCGAGGAGGGCGCCCCTGACCGGGTGGTGTTCCACTGTTTTTCCGGTGGGGAGGAGCTGGCCCGGGTCTGCAACAGCGAAGGCTGGTACATGTCCTTCGCCGGGACGATGACCTTCAAGAATGCGTCGGATCTGCGCGCCGCCCTGGCCATCGCGGAGCCGGAGCGGGTCCTCGTTGAAACCGATGCCCCGTTCCTTACGCCGCACCCGCACCGCGGGCGCCCGAATGCCAGCTACATGGTCCCGTATACCGTCCGGGCCATGGCGGATGTGACCGGGACGGAGCTCTCCGCGCTGTGTGCCAGGATCGCCGAAAATACCCTGCAGGCCTACGGATCCTGGGACTGAAAGCGGCTCCTTAAGTCCTCCACCGAGAATACCGGGTATGTACAAATTCTTGGTTGCTTTATAACGCTCCGGTTACAGTGGACAACTATTAGCCGGGGTCGGGGAAGGCCTTCGGAAAATATCACTCCGTCAGGGTGCGCACTGTGGCCAAAGAACCATATGCGCGCTCTCGTTTATGAGTGTGGCAGTGCACGCATCTGCCGCGAACAATCCGGACCCGTTCCGGTGCTGCCCCCGGGGCGTTTGCGGAGGATGGCCCCGTGCGCTTTTCCCCGTGCCCGGATGGTCCAAGAGATACGGGCAATCGTGGTCAAGTTCTTTACATCGGACGGCAAGTTCAGCTTCGTCAAGGTCGGTACGCAGCTGGTGGTGCTTGTCGCCCTCGTGCTGGGCCTTGTGGCCTTCGTCGGCAACAACAAAACAGTCACGCTCAATGTCGACGGGAAAGTGAGTTCCGTGCAGACATTCGGCGGCACCGTCGGACAGGTCGTCAAGGGCGCCAAAGTCGAACTCCAGCCATCCGACAGGGTGTCGCCCGCTGCGGACTCCTATGTACAGGACGGATCCGTCATTAACGTCAACCTGGCCAAGGCCGTCAAGGTTAGCCTGGATGGCGCGGAGCGGACCGTCAGCACCACCTCGCCCACCGTTGACGCCCTGGTGAGCGAACTCGGCGTGGCGAGCTCCTCCGAAGTATCCGTCCCGAAAGACGCCCAGCTCTCCGTCTCCGGTTCCTTCGTGTCGATCTCGACGCCGAAAACCGTGAGCATCGTCGCGGACGGCAAGGCAGCCACGACCAGCACGACGTCGGCCACCGTCGGCCAGCTGCTCACCGACGCCGGCATTTCGCTGGGCGTCAGCGACCGCAGCTCGCAGCCCGGCAATGCCCCCGTCGTGAATGACATGGTCATCAAGGTCTCCCGCGTGGACGTCAGCAAGACGGCGGAATCCACCGAAGCCGTCCCGTTCGAAACCCTCACCACCGAGAATGCCGGAATGCTCAAAGGCGAGAAGACCGTGACGCAGGCCGGCGTGGCCGGAACCATGGGCAAGAGCTTCAAGCTGGTCCTCGTGGACGGCCGCGAAGCATCCCGCACCCTCGTGTCACAGTCCGTCACCGCCCCGCCGGTCACCGAGAAGGTCACGGTCGGGACCAAGGAAAAGCCCAAACCTGCGGCCGCCCCGGCCGCCGCGGCAGCCCCGGCCGCCGGTGCCAACACCGGTGCCGGAGCACCAGCCATGATGAACGAAGCCATGTGGGACAAGATCGCCCAGTGCGAATCCACCGGCAACTGGTCCATCAACAACGGCAACGGCTACTACGGCGGACTGCAGTTCGATATCCGGACCTGGCTCGGATCCGGCGGCGGCGCCTACGCCCCGAACGCCAGCCTTGCCTCCAAGGCCCAGCAGATCGACATCGCCAACCGTGTCTATGCCCAGCGCGGCCTCCAGCCCTGGGGCTGCGGCTGGGCTGCCTCCCGCTAGGGACCGGCACCGACTGACCGGCGGCGTTACCGCAGCGGCTGACCACGGCTGCGGCGGCCGGCAGAGGCCGGGCCCGGTTCTCCCGGGCCCGGCCTCTGCCATGTCCGGGATAGGATACCTAGGTGACTGAACCGACCCCCTCCGCGCCAGGCTCCACGTCCGGAAAAGCGTCCGGCAGTGCGCCAGCGCCACTGATGGGCGCCTCCGACATCCGCAGGCTGGCCGAGGAAATCGGGGTCCGTCCCACCAAGACCCTGGGCCAGAACTTCGTCATCGACGGCAACACCATCCGGCGGATCGTCGCCACCGCGGACATCCACCCCGGGGAGACGGTCCTGGAGGTCGGGCCGGGGCTCGGCTCACTCACCCTGGGCCTGCTGGACGCCGCCCGGACCGTCGTCGCCGTCGAGATCGATCCGGTGCTTGCGGACAAGCTTCCGGCCACGGTCGCAGCGTGGCGCCCCGACGCGGTGCAGAACTTCCACCTCGTCCTTGCCGACGCCATGCGGGTCACGGAGCTCCCGGCGGAGCCGACCGCGCTCGTGGCCAATCTTCCGTACAACGTGGCGGTCCCGGTGGTCCTGCATCTGCTGCAGCACTTCCCGAGCCTCCGCCACGGCCTGGTCATGGTGCAGGACGAGGTGGCGGACCGGCTGGCCGCCGGCCCCGGATCCAAAACCTACGGTGTCCCCTCGGTCAAGGGGGCCTGGTACAGCAGCATGCGCAAAGCCGGCGTGATCGGCATGAACGTCTTCTGGCCCGCCCCCAAGATCCACTCCGGCCTCGTCGCCTTCACCCGCCGGGAACCGCCGGTCACCACCGCCAGCCGGGAACAGGTTTTCGCCGTGATCGACGCGGCCTTCGCGCAGCGGCGCAAGACCCTGCGCGCCGCGCTGGCAGGCTGGGCCGGAAGTGCGGCGGAAGCCGAACGCTGCCTGCGGGCCGCCGGCGTCGACCCCTCCGCCCGCGGTGAAGTGATCGATATCGCGGCGTTTTCCCGGATCGCCGAAGCACGCGGGCTGCCGGACGCATGAGCCCTGCCGGCGTCCCGGACCGGTGGCGCCCGGCGGGAGTGCTTGGAGCCTGACCCTGCCATGCCATAGCGTGGAGCCATGAACGCAGTGAGAGGGCGCTTTGCCGCGAGGACCGTCCGGGTCAAGGCTCCCGGCAAGGTAAACGTCTCACTCGACGTAGGATCCCGGCGTGCCGATGGCTATCATTCCGTGGCCAGCGTCTACCTCGCGGTCTCCCTCTATGAGGAAGTAGCCGCCACCAGCACGGACACCGGCGGCATCACTGTCAGCATCAGCCCGGCGAGCACCCTCGACCTCGACGGCGTCGACATCCCGCTCGATGAACGCAACCTGGCCTACAAGGCCGCCGCCATTATGACGGATGTCTCGGAGCACTCCACGGGCGTCCACCTCGAAATCACCAAGCGCGTGCCGGTCGCCGGCGGCATGGGCGGCGGCTCGGCGGACGCCGCCGCCACCCTGCTCGCGTGCGATGCGCTGTGGAACAGCGGCCTGTCCCGCGACGAACTGGCACACCTGGCCGCGGAACTCGGGGCCGATGTGCCGTTCTCCCTGCTCGGCGGCACCGCCGTGGGGCTGGGTGTGGGCGACGATCTTTCCCCGGCCCTCGTCAAAGCCCAGACCGACTGGGTCCTCGTCACCGCGGACTTCGGCCTGTCCACGCCTGAGGTATTCCGGACCCTGGACCGGCTGCGCGCAGCCGAAGGCGCCGAGATCGAGGAACCCACCGCCGTCGATCCCATGATCCTCAAGGCCCTGCGCAGCGGGGATGCCGATGCCCTCAGCCGGGTCCTGGTCAACGATCTCCAGCGCGCCTCGATCGAACTGGCGCCCGGGCTCCGGGACACCCTGGGGCTCGGCGAATCCTGCGGCGCGATCGCCGGCCTGATCTCCGGCTCCGGCCCCACCGTCGCGCTGCTGGCCCACAGCCCGGCCGCCGCCGAAGGCCTGGCCGCAGACCTCCGCCACCACGGCCTCGAGGCCATGGCCGTCCACGGCCCGGTTCACGGGGCGCGCATCATCTCCGATACGCTCCTTTAGTAGCTTTGACCAGACAAACCTAGGAAAGCAGTTCCCTGTGGCACACCTGCTCGGCGGCGAGAACCTCACGGTCTCGTATGCAACCCGCACCGTTCTCGACGGCGTTACCCTCGGACTCGAAGAGGGCGACCGGATCGGCATGGTGGGCCGCAACGGCGACGGTAAATCGACGCTGATGCGCCTGCTGGCGATGCGCGCCACCCCGGACACGGGCCGCGTGACCAAGCGCAGCGAAGTCAACACCGGCTACCTTGACCAGAGCGATGTGCTCGACGGCGACCTCACGGTCGGAGCGGCCATCGTCGGCGACCAGGCCGACTACGAATGGGCCCGCAACCCGCAGATCCGCGAGGTGATGGGCGGACTCGTATCCGACGTCGACTGGCACGCCAATGTGCACGCCCTCTCCGGCGGGCAGAAGCGCCGTGTGGCGCTGGCCAAGCTGCTGATCGAGGACCACGACGTCATCATGCTCGACGAGCCGACCAACCACCTCGACGTCGAAGGCGTCGCCTGGCTGTCCCGGCACCTCAAGACCCGTTGGCGTGCCAACCAGGGCGCCTTCCTCGTGGTCACCCACGACCGCTGGTTCCTCGACGAAGTGTGTACCAAGACCTGGGAAGTCCACGACGGGATTGTGGACCCGTTCGACGGCGGCTACGCAGCCTACGTGCTGGCCCGCGCCGAACGCGACCGCTCCGCTTCCGTGGTGGAAAGCAAGCGCCAGCAGCTCGTGAAGAAAGAACTCGCCTGGCTGCGCCGCGGCGCCCCGGCCCGCACGGCCAAGCCGAAGTTCCGCATCGAGGCAGCCAACGAACTCATCGCGGACGTCCCCGAACCGCGCGACTCGATGGCGCTGAGCAAGATGGCCACCGCCCGGCTCGGCAAGGACGTGCTGGACCTGGAAAACGTCTCCCTTGACTTCCTTGGCGGTGAGCCCGGCCAGAAGCTCTTTGACAACATCACCCTGCGGCTTGCCCCGGGTGAGCGGCTGGGACTCGTGGGCGTCAACGGCGCCGGCAAGACCACCCTGCTGAAACTCCTCAATGGCGAAATCCAGCCGACGTCCGGGAAAGTGAAGCGTGGCAAGACAGTCGTCACCGCCGTCCTCACCCAGGAGGTCAAGGAACTCGACGACGTCTCGGACCTGCGCGTGATCGAAGTGATCGAGCGTGAAAAGCGGTCCTTCAACGTTGGCGGCAAGGAATTCAGTGCCGGCCAGCTCGTGGAACAGCTTGGCTTCACCAACGAGAAGCAGTGGACCCCGGTCAAGGACCTCTCCGGCGGCGAACGCCGGCGCCTTCAGCTCCTGCGCCTGCTTGTGGGGGAACCGAACGTGCTGATGCTCGATGAGCCCACCAACGACCTCGACACCGACACCCTGGCCGCCGTGGAGGACGTGCTGGACGGCTGGCCGGGCACGCTCGTCGTCGTCAGCCACGACCGCTACCTGCTTGAGCGCGTCACCGACCACCAGATGGCGCTCCTCGGAGACGGCAAGATCCGCGCCCTGCCGCGCGGCGTGGACCAGTACCTCGAACTGCGCGAAGCCGCCCTGGCCGGCTCCACTATCACCGGCGGCGGCAACCCCGTCATCTCCCCAAGCTCAGGCTCCGCCCCCGCCGCAAGCGGCCCCTCGGAAGCCGAGAAGCGCGAGGCCCGCAAGGCCAAGAACCGGATTGACCGCCAACTGGGCAAGCTCAAGCAGCAGGAAGACAAGCTGCACGCCCAGATGACCGCCGCCGCAGCCGACGCCTCGGCCGTGGGCCAGTTGGCCGGACTCAACAAGAAGCTCAAGGACCTCGCCGGAGAACGCGAAGGCCTTGAACTCGAATGGCTGGGAGCCTTGGAGGTGCTGGGGGAGTAGCTGCCGGGGCAGACGGGCCAGCAACCCGATTCGTGCTCTTTCAGGGCGATATGAAAGGTACCGGGGGGCATGGCCAGTGTGTCGCTGCATGGCTGGACGTGTCCCTTGGGCCACTGGAATCCCGCGGGACATGTCCCTTGGTGCCGCCCGGGAGTGGACATGCCCCTTGGGCCACTGGAATCCCGCGGGACATGTCCCTTGGTGCCGCCCGGGAGTGGACATGCCCCTTGGGCCACTGGAATCCCGCGGGACATGTCCCTTGGTGCAGCCCACGAATGGACATATGGGTGACATGTCCGTTCTTTGAGGCCCCGGTGGGGCATGTCCCGCGGGGCGCTCAGTGACTTCGTCGCCGGCCGTGGTTCGTGAGGTCCCTTGCTGCCGCCCACGAGTGGACGTGGCCAATGTGTTGCGGCATGGCTGGACATGTCCCTTGGGCCAGCCCGGGAATGGACATGCCCCTTGTGCCACTGAAATCCCCCGGGACATGTCCCTTGGTGCAGCCCAGGAGTGGACATATGGGTCATATGTCCATTCTTTAAGGCCAGGGGAGGGCATGTCCCGCGGGGGGCTCAGCGCCCTCAGTGTCTGGCCTCGGGCGCAAGCGATCGCCGACCAGCCCCCGACCAGCCCCCGGACAGCCCCCGGCTGGCGGCCCAGCGCCACTGTCGCGCCGTGGTGGGAGAAGGTTGCCTTACGTTCGTGTTCGTATTAGTCCTCGCTGCGGAGCTCGGGGTCCTTTTGCAGGCCGGTCAGGCCGTTCCAGGCGAGGTTGACCAGGTGCGCGGCGACTTCGCGCTTGTCCGGGGTTCGGCTTTCCTGCCACCACTGGCCGGTCATTGCGACCATCCCGACGAGCATCTGCGCGTACATGGCGCCGTCGGCCGAGGTGAAGCCGCGGCGGGCGAATTCGTCGGCCAGGATGTGTTCCACCCGCGCCGTGACGTGCGAGAGCAGAGTGGCGAACGCCCCTTCAGGCTGCGTCGGCGGGGCATCGCGCATGAGGATACGGAAGCCGTCCGTGCGGTCCTCGATATAGCTCAGGAGGGCCAGGACCGCCCGCTCCACCAGCACCCGCGGCCTGGCGTCGTCGGGCAGGGCGTCGTCGGACAAGGCGTCGCTGATGGCGGTGAGCAGGATCCGGAACTCGCATTCGACCACCCGGGTATACAGGCCTTCCTTGGAACCGAAGTGCTCATAGATCACCGGCTTGGAGACGCCGCCGGCCGCGGCAATCTCCTCGATGGTGGTGCCGTCCAGGCCCCGGAGGGCAAACAGCCCGCGGCCGACGCTGATCAACTGGCTGCGGCGCTGGGGGCCGGTCATCCGGGGCCGGGGGACGTAGCCAGGGGCCCTTGCCGGCCGTCCGCTCCGGCGGTCTGCCCCACCGGAAACCCCTGCACTGTTGCTCACAGCTCCATCATGCACCAGATGGGGCGCACTCGCTCTTCGCACTTCACTGCGGCACAGTATGGCAGAATTGACTCTCGTGCCACCGGCTTGCCGCCGAGGCACGGTCCGCCCTGGTGTAATGGCAGCACCCCGGCCTTTGGAGCCGTGGAGTATAGGTTCGAGTCCTATGGGCGGAACTGTCTGGCGTCGTCGGGACCGGAACAGTCCCGGCGGACACGGTCCGGCGTGAGTCCAGTAGGATGAATCTGCGCCGTGACCGGAATCTGGTCCGGCCAGGCCGCGCGGATCCGGCAACCGCGGTGCAGCACCCGGCCCCCAGCCGCGGGGCATCCAGATCCACCGAGCAGCGGCATGAGCTACGCCACTGAGCAAGGAGAGCCCGTACGTGAGCCCCGAGACTACCGGCCCAGCCGCCGTAATCGTCCTAGCTGCAGGTGCCGGTACCCGGATGAAATCCCGTACCCCCAAAATCCTCCATGAGATCGGCGGCCGCTCCCTCGTGGGACACGCGCTTCATGCCGCCCGAACCATCAGGCCGCAGGAGCTCGCGCTCGTCGTCCGGCATGAGCGAGACGTTGTTGCTGCCCACATCGCTGCGCTGGACCCGGGCGCCCTGATCGTAGACCAGGACGAGGTGCCCGGAACAGGCCGCGCCGTCGAAGCCGCCCTCCAAGCGCTCGATTCGCTCAACCCCAAGGGTCCGCTCGGCGGAACCGTCGTGGTCACCTACGGGGACGTCCCGCTGCTCACCGGAGAGCTGCTGGCCGAACTGGTCGCCACCCACGAGGCCGACCGTAACGCCGTCACCGTCCTCACCGCCGTCCTCGCTGACGCCACCGGTTACGGCCGTATTCTCCGGGCCGCGGACGGAACGGTCACCGGGATCCGCGAACACAAGGACGCCTCGGACCGCGAACGTGAGATCCGGGAGATCAACTCCGGCATCTACGCCTTCGACGCCGCCGTACTGCGCGACTCGCTGGCCCGCGTCACCACCGAGAACGCCCAGGGCGAGATGTACCTCACCGACGTGCTCGGACTGGCCCGTACGGCAGGCGGCCGCGTCGCCGCGGTCGTCACGGAGGACCGCTGGCAGGTCGAAGGCGCGAATGACCGGGTGCAGCTCTCGGCCCTCGGCGCAGAACACAACCGCCGCACGGTCGAGGCCTGGATGCGCGCCGGGGTGACGGTCGTGGATCCGGCCAGCACCTGGATCGACGCTACGGTGACCCTCGAAGAGGACGTCCGCCTGCTGCCCAACACCCAGCTCCACGGCGCCACCACGGTGGCGCGGGACGCCGTCGTCGGCCCCGACACGACCCTGACCGACGTCCACGTCGGCGCGGGCGCCACTGTGACCCGCACGCACGGTTCCGGTTCCACGATCGGCGCGAATGCCAGCGTGGGCCCGTTCACTTACCTGCGCCCCGCCACCGTCCTGGGGGATACCGGCAAGATCGGCGCCTTTTACGAAACCAAGAACGTCACCATCGGCCGCGGCTCCAAGCTCTCCCACCTCGGCTACGCCGGCGACGCGGAGATCGGTGAGGATACCAACATAGGCTGCGGAAACATCACGGCCAACTACGACGGCGAGAAGAAGCACCGGACCATCATCGGCTCCGGCGTGCGCACGGGTTCCAACACCGTTTTCGTCGCCCCCGTTCAGGTCGGCGACGGCGCCTACAGCGGCGCAGGCGCCATCATCCGCCGCGACGTCCCGGCCGGCGCCCTGGTCCTGTCTCTGGCCACGCAGCGCAACGATGCGGGCTGGGTCCTCGAAAACCGTCCGGGCACAATCTCCGCCGCGCTGGCCAAGGCCGCCGGCGGCACCGACACTTCCTCCGGTACCCCGGCATCTACAGAAGAGGGCTTGCAATCATGAGCGAAATTACGGCACGCGGCGAGAAGAAGCTGGTGCTTGCCGCCGGGCGCGCGCATCCCGAGCTGGCGAAGGAGATCGCCAAGGAGCTGGGAACCGAGCTGCTGCCCCTCGATGCCTACGACTTCGCCAACGGCGAGATCTACGTCCGCGCCGGCGAGAGCGTCCGCGGCACCGATGCCTTCGTCATCCAGGCGCACCCGGCACCGCTGAACAACTGGCTGATGGAACAGCTGATCATGATCGATTCGCTCAAACGGGCCTCCGCCAAGCGCATCACCGTCGTGTCACCGTTCTACCCCTACGCACGCCAGGACAAGAAGGGCCGCGGCCGGGAGCCCATCTCCGCGCGCCTCATCGCCGATCTCTACAAGACCGCCGGCGCCGACCGCATCATGAGCGTTGACCTGCACACCTCGCAGATCCAGGGCTTCTTCGACGGCCCCGTGGACCACCTGATGGCCATCCCGCTGCTGGCGGACTACATCCGCACCAAGGTCGGTCCGGACAACGTCACGGTGGTCTCCCCGGACACCGGCCGCGTCCGTGTTGCCGAGCAGTGGGCCGAGCGTCTTGGCGGTGCACCGCTCGCGTTCGTGCACAAGAGCCGCGACCTCACCGTCCCCAACCAGGCCGTCTCCAAGACGGTCGTGGGCCAGGTCGAAGGCCGCACCTGCGTCCTGATTGACGACATGATCGACACCGGCGGAACCATCTCCGGCGCGGTCCAGGTGCTCAAGAACGCCGGTGCAAAGGACGTCATCATCGCGGCGACCCACGCGGTCTTCTCCGATCCTGCCGCCCGGCGGCTCTCCGAATCCGGTGCCCGTGAGGTTGTTGTCACCAACACCCTGCCGATCACCGCGGACAAGCACTTTCCGCAGCTCACCGTGCTGTCCATCGCACCGCTGATCGCCCGTGCCATCCGTGAAGTGTTCGACGACGGATCCGTCACCAGCCTTTTCGACGGCAACGCCTAGCACCACCCGCGCGGGTACGTTTTTATGAATCCGTACCCGCGCTGGTAGCCTTGGTACGAAACCTTGGCGAGGGAGAGCGCCGGTACTCCGTATTAGTGGGAAATTAATCGGGTACCGGACTGCTGGTCTCCGTTATCGACTGGGTCTGAATCTCCCTTCGGAAGGGCGGCCATTGTGCCACCCGGCGTTGAAGGTCGCAAACAGACCTCCGCCCTTGCCGAACACCGCCAGTCCACTAGGAGATTCCATGTCTGAGCAGAAGCTCGCAGCAGAAGTACGCACCGAATTTGGTAAGGGCTTCGCCCGCCGCGCCCGCATGGAGGGCCTGATCCCGGCCGTCATCTATGGCCACGGCGCCGAGCCGATTCACATTACCCTGCCGGCCAAGTCCACCACCCTGGCCGTCCGCCGTGCCAACGCACTGCTGACCCTGGACATCGAGGGCGAACAGCACCTCGCCCTCGTCAAGGACATCCAGCGCGACCCGATCAAACAGATCATCGAGCACCTGGACCTTCTGACCGTCCGCACCGGCGAGAAGGTCACCGTGGACGTTCCCGTGCACCTGACCGGCGAGCTCGCTCCGGGCAGCGTGTACAACCAGGAAATGACCACCGTATCCCTCGAGGCCGAGGCCACCCACCTGCCGACCGGCATCGAGGTCAGCATCGAGGGCCGCACCGCCGGGGAGCACATCCACGCCTCTGACCTGGTTCTGCCGAAGGGCGCTGTCCTGCTGGCCGACGCCGAGGCCCTCGTGGTCCACATCTCCGAGGCCACCGAGGTCTCCGAGGAAGAAGCTTCCGCCGATACCACCGCGGGCTCCTCGACCGCCGAGTAGTCCAGAGTATTTCCGTGGCGGCCGGGTCCCTCTGGGGCCCGGCCGCCGTCGTCTGCACGCCGTCGTCTGCGCTGCAGGTCAGCGCTGCCCGTCTTAATCGCCGCCCGCGCCGGGCCGCCCACAAAAGGACTGACCCATGACTGAGAACTGGCTGATCGTAGGCCTTGGCAACCCCGGAGCCGAGTACGCCCACAACCGGCACAACGTGGGCCAGATGGTCCTTGACGAACTCGCGTCGCGGGTCGGCGGCGGCTTTAAATCGCACAGGTCCCGGGCGCAGGTCCTTGAGGGACGGATGGGCGTTGGAGGCCCACGGATGGTGCTGGCCAAACCGCTGTCCTATATGAATGTTTCCGGCGGCCAGGTCTCGGCCCTGGCGAAGTTCTACGACGTCGATCCCGGCCACGTCATCGCCGTCCATGACGAGATCGACATTCCATTTAACACGGTGAAGCTGAAGATCGGCGGGGGCGAAGGCGGGCACAACGGATTGCGGGATATCTCCAGGGCCCTGGCCACCAAGGACTACCTCCGTGTCAGGGTCGGTGTGGGACGGCCACCGGGCCGAATGGATACCGCGGACTACGTGCTGAGGAATTTTTCCGCCCCGGAGAAAAAAGAACTGCCCTTCCTGATCGACTCGGCTGCGGATGCGGTGGAAGCCCTGGTCCGCGAAGGCCTTCTCGCGGCCCAAACGACGTTCCATCCTGTCAAGGCACCGTAGGTCCCGGGTCCACGGCAACGGCCCGCCGCCGGTGCCGTCCCGGCCGGTGGCCGGAGCCGTAGTGTCATACTCCCCGTCATGAGCCGGCGTTCAGGCCCGGATTCCTTTTCAAGCATCCCGATTTCCCGTTATGATCTGTCTATTCTCATGTCGGGGGATAGGGATACGCTACTTCTAGCGGACGGTCTCGGTTTTGCTGTCCGCATAGCGGTACGAAGGAAACAAGATGTCGAGGGATTCGCTGGGCTGGGGGAATGTTTCCACTACATTGGCACCCGCCGAAGAAGAACACACTACCGGCCGCATAGACGGGCACAGGTGGTCCGGTCTTGCGCGCAATGCCGACGCAGACCGGGTCTGCAGCGCCCTACTTGCGCCCGGCCGGGTGGGCGTCGTCATCACCGGTGACCGCGGCGTCGGCAAATCCCTTGTCGGACGCACAGCCCTCGCCGGCTTCGGGCCGGACGTCTACACCCTCCAGCTCCGCACCTCGGGGCCCGGCGCAGCAACACCCTACGGTTGCCTGGCGTTTACCCTCGCCCGCCTTCCGCAGAGCTCGCTCGGATCGCCGACAGCCATCCTGCAGGGAATCACGTCACTGATCCGCGAGGACGCCGCCGGACGCCAGTGCGTCATTCTGTTGGACAACGCCGGTGCCCTGGACGAACCGAGTACCGGTGTCCTGCTCAATCTGCTCCAAACCCGGACAGCCAGGCTCGTCGCGACGGTCCAGCGCACCACCGATCTGCCCCCCGACTTCTACTGGCTCATCACCTCCGGGCAGCTGGCCGAGGTCCGGCTCGCCAACCTGACGGAAGTCGAGACCCTGGGGGTGCTGCAGGCGGCGCTCGGACACCGGGTGTCCAGTGCGCTCGCCAGCCAGCTGCACCAGCTCGTCGGCGGCAGCCCCACTCTGCTGCAGGCCGTCGTCTCGGAGCAGATCGAACGCGGAAACCTGGTGCTTTCGGGATCGGTGTGGACCCTCGTAGACGAAGTGGTCCTGGACGGACGCACTGCACTGGAAGACATTGTCAGGGCCCGCTATTCCCGCGAAACGCCTGTGGCGAGGGAGGTCATCGAGGTCCTCTCCTGCGCCAGGACGCTTCCCTTGTCCCGGCTCGCCCGGATGTACAGCCCTGGCATCATCGCGGACATGGAGGACGCCGGCCAGATCGTCGTCGACCGGACCGACCGGCACCTCGTCTCGCTTGGCGACCGCTACCTGGGCGATATCGTCCGCAACTGGCTGAGCGTCGAGCGCCGGCTGGAGCTGCGGGATAAAGTGCCGGGGCACCAGGAATCCGAGCTGGGCGAGCTGACCGTAGAGGATCTGCTGGCCTATGCGGCGTGGACACACGATTGTCACGCGCCGCTCGCACCGGCCCATGCGCTGGCGGCAGCCGGCGCCGCCGTCAGGCTCTTCGATCCCAAGTTTGCGCTCAAGTGCGCCAGCAGCCTGAACCCGGGGGACTCCGAGTGGGCCGAGGGCCAGCTGGAGAAGTCCGCCGCCTACCTGCAGCTCGGGCTGCCGCCGCAGGCGATGGCTGCCCTCGACGACATCACGGAGCGTCAGCTGGGAGCCCTCCCCGCGGAGGTGTTCGCAGACCTCATTGCGGCGAAGGCGGACTCCATGGCATGGCTGGAGGACCGGACCGGCAAGGTGCCGGAACTGATCCGGCACGCCCGGATGCGGCTCCACGAACTCAGCGTGAACGAGCATCCCGCGACCGCGGAGGAGCTGTCGCGGGCAGGGCTGCACCTGGACCTCTGCGAATTCAACTACCTGTCTTTCATCGGTGACTATGAGCCCATGATGGAGCGGCTCAGCGCGGCGGCTTCGGCGGACGGGGAAGGCGCCTGTCCCGTGCACCGGCTCAGATCGTCCATCATCCTGATGGAAGCCCTATGCATGACCGGCAAGGAGCTTGAGGCCCGCAAGCTGATGCGCGTAATCGCCGGACAGCTGAGCGAGTGGTCCACCATTCCCCGAATCCGCGAGAACTTTGCGTGGAGGTCGTTCAACGTGCTGTTGTTCTCCGGGCAATGGCGCCAGAGCATTGACATGCTCAAGGGCGCCAGCGGCCGCGCCGGCCACGGGCTGCATTCCGGCAGCGCGGCAACGGACCTGGCCGTGGGCGTCGCTTACGTCTATGCGGGCCGCGGCTACCTGGCGCTGGCCCCGCTTCTCGCGGCCATTGCCCAGCTCGAAGTTCGGGCGAGTCTGCACTCGCTGCAGCAGGCCTACGCGGCCGCGGCGTTTGCGTACGCCCAGACGGGCAATTCCGTGCAGGCCGCGGTCTACCTGAAACTGGCGCGGTCCGCTGACGGCCCGGCCCGTTTCGCGGTCCGGAGCTCGGCCGATTTCTGCATGGATATGGCCTCACGCTGGCTCGGTGACCCGGAGGCAAAGGACCGGCTGGTGCGCTCGGCCGAAAGGCATTTCCGGGCGGGCCGCTATACCCTGGCCGGCATCTTCATGCTCGGCGCGACCGTCAACGGCACGGCCAAGGATTTCATTTTCCTGGCGGACATCGCGGCTTTGCGGCAAGGGCCCCTCGCAGAACTGTCCGGAGTCATTGCCGCGGGCAGCCGGACGAAGGATGCTCCGCTCATGCTTCAGGCCGCCGAACTGGCAGCTGCCCTTGAACTGGACGCGGTTCAGGCGAGATGCGCTGCCCTGGCCTTCGACTTCGCCAAATCGGCGGGTTTGAGTGCCAGCGCCAGCGCCGCGCACACCATGCTTGAGGGCCTCGCAGAGTCTGTTCCGGCCCTGCCTGTCATGCCACGGAACAGTGGCCCGCTGCTGACGGAAAGGGAGCGGCAGATCGCGACTCTGGCCGGCAACGGGGTCTCCAACAGGGACATTGCCATGGAAGTTGGTATCTCCGTCAGAACAGTGGAGGGGCACTTGTACCAGGTGTTCACCAAGCTCGGAGTTTCCTCGCGAAGTGATCTTCTTGGACTCATCTAAGTCGCGCGCAGCAGATCCCCCGATTGAGGCGTCCGGCGCCATGACCGGGCGGACGGATGACCTGAGGTCGGCGGTGGCGGCCATCCAGGGGGGCACGCACGTCGCCGTCATGCTCCTCGGTGACAGCGGCATCGGAAAATCCACTCTGCTGGAAGCTGTTGTGGCTGAGCTCCACTCCGAGGTGACGCCGGTCCGCATCCACGGCAGCCCCGCCTTGACAAACGTGCCGTACGGCGTGCTGGGGCCTTTCATCGTCGGCCTCCCGGTCAAGGAGGCCACATCACAGCTGGCGGTCCTGAGGACGTTCTGGTCCCGCCTGGAGGATGAGCGGCGCACCGCCGGGAAGCCCCTGCTGTTGATTGTCGACGACGCCCATGACCTCGACGAAGCGACCGCCGGGATCCTCGTGGAACTCGCCGCTGCCGGCTGGGCGAAGCTGCTCGTAGCGGCCGCTGCGAGGCCCGGACTGCCTGAGCCGCTGCTGCAGCTGTGGTTTGAGGGCATCGCCGTGCGTCTCGACCTGCGCCCCCTGACCCAACAGCAGACCGACGAAATGCTCAGTCACCGGCTGGGCCCCCAGGTCCTGCCGAACGTCGCCGAGATTCTCTGGGAAGCTTCGGCCGGCAACCCTTTGCTGCTCAACGGGCTGATCGACGACGCCAGGAGCGACGGGACGCTGCTCCAGCGCAACGGAGTATGGCTGCTCACGCGGCCGCTGAACAGCCACGGGGACCAGCTGACCGACGTCGTGCGCCGGCAGCTGCTCCGGCGCTTGCCGGCAGAGCGGCAGGCGCTAAACCTCGTTGCCCTGGCAGAGCCGGTGTCTAGGGAACTGATCGAGTCCCTGGTGGGGGAGGCGGCAGTCGCGGCCCTGGTCGAACGCGAGCTGATCAAGGTGACGTCTTCGCCGCACTCCGAACTGCGGCTGTGGCACGCGGTCTACGGTGACACGCTGCGAAACCTGATTTCCCCCGCGCGAAGCCTCCAACTGAGGCAAAGCCTGCTGCAGCTCATGGACACGGAACCGACCTCGGCCGAAGGCCTCCTGCGCCAGGTGAGCTGGGCCCTGGAATGCGGCACTGACGTTGATGACCGGCAACTACTCAGGGCAGCGGTCCTCGCCAGCCGGCTCTACGAGGACGAATTGGCCCGCAAGATCGCCGCCCAGGTCCAGGACCCCGAGCTGCAGATGGCAGCACGGTCCGTGATAGCACGAACCTACTTCAACACCGCGGACTATGCGGCCGCGCGCGACATCCTGGAGGCCGACTTCGGCGAGGGCCAGAGTGTCGCCGTCCTCCTCACCGGAACCCTGATGTGGGCAGCCGTACTATCATCCCTGGGCCATAGGCCGGCGGACATCATGAATCGCGCACGGGAGCTGCTGCGCGCCGGCGAGCGGCTGGCCGCGGCCAACCCGGAGGATGCGGACAGCATCCTCGCAGCAACACGGGAGCGCTACGCGACCATGGACAGCATGGTGCTCGCCCTGGCCGGAGACTTTGAGGGAGCCCCCACGGCGCTCCCGCACGCGGAGGATGATCCGCCGTCGCCGGTTAACCACTTCGATGCCGCGTTCCGGCTAGCCCTTAAAGCGGAACGGCTCCTCGTTCTGGGTAAGGCGCGCCAGGCATTCGCGGTCGCGTCCGAGGCGCTGAGCATTGCCGGTTCCGGGCACGACGAACTCTATTTCCTGGCGGAATTCCTCGTGGTCCGCGCCGCCGCGGCCGTCATCCATAGCGGCGACTGGGAGGCTGCCGAAACGCTCCTGGCGGGAGTAGCCGCCAGCACGGGGCCCAGTCGCATCACATTCGGTGGAGGGGGCCATGCAGCGCACGGCATCATCCAGCTGTACCAAGGGAAGACCGCCCAGTCATTGCACACCCTCGGCGCCGCGCTGGAATCCCTCCGGCTCGCGGATCCCCAGCAGCTCTTTGCCCTGACAGCCTCCATGGCCTTCGCCGCCGCCGCCGAAGCGGGCGACAAGGACAAGGCCGCAGCGTTCCTGGCCGACTGCGAAGCCGCGGCTCCGGCCGTTTCACGCTATCTGCGCACCCTGTCCGAGATGGCAGTGGTCTACGGTAAAGCCCGCCTCGGCAACCACCCCGGGGCGATAGCCGAGCTTCGGGCGCTCGGCCGTCCGACCGGCGGCGGGGACGCACCCGGACTTGAATTCGACTCGCTGGCATTCTGCCTTGCCCTGGGTGACCCGGACGCCGCGTCCCGGCTGCTCGAGCTGGAGCCTGAGCTGGAGGGCCGGAGGGCCGCCGCGATTTGCGGCTACGCCGGCGCGGTCGCAACGGACCTCGCCCTGGACCATCTGGAGGCGGCCAAGAGCTGTGAGGACGCTGAACTCTGGAGTTTCGCGGCGCTTGCCTACGATGCCGCGGCGACTGTCTACCGGTCTGGCGGTGACGCCCTGCGCGAACGCATGGCAATGTCCCTGCGGAAGCGGTGCCTTGGCCGGGCCGACAGCATCCCTGGCACGGACCCGGAAGCGGAGACCGACTCGCTGGGGCTTCTGACCCGCAGGGAGCGGGACATTGTGGCGCTCGCCGTCCGAGGCCTCAGCGACCGGCAGATTGCCGCCGAGCTCCACGTGTCCATCCGGACCGTTGAAGGCCACCTGTACCGGAGCTATGCCAAGCTCAACGTCAAGGGCCGGGACCAGCTCGCCGGCCTGGCGGAAAGCCAGTAGCAGCCACCCAGGCAGGCCTCCATCCGAGTATCCGGCGTCGCACGGCTGACCGCTCTACGCCAAGGGACACCCGGAATGCCTCACCGACTACTTGGTTCCGCAGCTTGGGCGGTCCGGGCCACCTGAGTACAGCCACGTAGACCACGGCCAACTACCCGCTGAGTATTCGAGTACTACTTACGCATCCCGAAATTGGGCCCAGTCCATAGATTGGAAATATCACTGGTCAACCATTGATTGCGAAGGTCTCTCATGTTTCAGCACGACGTCGGCCTGCCTGCGGGCAGCGGAAAAACAGAAGCGATTTTGCCAGCACAGCGTTTCACCCAGGGGCGCTATGACAAACCATTTACCCGGAACCAGATTGTTGCCGACGTCGTCGAGACGCTGACAGCCGGCTCCGGCTGCGGCGTAGTGCTTGTAGGGGAACACGGGGCCGGAAAGTCCTTTGTCGCCCAGCGCGCCCTCGAGCAGCTCGGCGAGAACTACGTTGTAGTCCAGGTCCGGGGCAGCTCCATTTCCTCGAAACTTCCCTACGGTGCCCTGAGCGTTCTGCTCAACGACCTCGACGCTTCCCACTTAGAACACCCACTGATGGTGCTGCGGGGACTCACCCAGTTGCTCCACAACAAAGCCCAGGGCCGAAGGGTGGTGCTCTTCGTGGACAACGCCCACGATCTGGATGAACTGTCCAGCATGATGGTGGCGCAGCTCAGTGCGGGGGCGCACGTGACCCTGCTCGCCGCCTGCGTGGACCTGCCCCATGTGGGCGGGGACATCATGGGCCTCTGGAAAGATGACCTGCTGCGGCGGGTCGACCTCGGGCCCTTCGATTTCACGGAGACTTCGGCAACCCTCAGCCACGAGTACGGCGGACGCTTCTCCCTCACCGCCGCGCGCGTCCTGTGGAGCGCCAGCGGCGGAAACGCACTCTTCCTCCACTCCCTGGCCCGGGAACAAATCAAGCTCGGCACGGTGGTCCGCCAGGACGGTACCTGGGTTCTGGGTAATAGTCCGATTGCGCTGACCGGTGAGATCAGGGACGTGGTGAAAGCACGCCTGAACCGGCTCAGCTCAGGCCAGCGCGATGTCTTTGAATTGTTGGCACTGGCCGGCGCAGTGCCGCTCCAGACGCTCATGAGCATCGCGAATCCGCAGGACATGGACACCCTGCAGGAGCGCGCAATGATCCACGTCAGCCACGACCATCCGCCGATGGTCAGCGTCGCCAATCCGGTGACGGCGGGTATTGTCGCCAGTGTTGTGCCCCCGGGCCGCAGCGCGGAACTCCGGCGTCGGCTCATGGCGGTGCTCCAGGACTCGGACCACACGGACTTCGGCGGTTCGAACGGCGTCGCCTGGGCTCTCGACTGCGGCGAGCAGATCAGTCCGGACGTGGCGCTGGCCGCAGCGCACACGGCGAACGATGCCTCCGACCCGGTCGCGGCGCTTCGCTTCCTCGACGAGATCCAGTGCCGGCAAGCGTTCCCCGGGGCGGCCGTCGAATCGGTCCACGCCCATATTTCGATCAACAACGATGAGTCTGCACGGCGGGTGCTCGCCGTGTTGGATCATGCGGCCGGGAGCGAACTTTCACTCACCGAATGGATCTCCCTGCAGCTTCTCCGGACCGAACTGGACAAGCGCAGCGCCACGACGGCGTCTAACGCCGGGGACCGGCTGCGGGAGATCGCACACAGGCTCTCCGAGGAGCCCGATGAGAGCTCGTCCGGCGCCGC
This sequence comes from Pseudarthrobacter sp. HLT1-7, assembly GCF_059383435.1. Classification (NCBI taxonomy): domain Bacteria; kingdom Bacillati; phylum Actinomycetota; class Actinomycetes; order Micrococcales; family Micrococcaceae; genus Pseudarthrobacter; species Pseudarthrobacter sp. HLT1-7. Next base: position 184,123 of record NZ_JBWZCH010000005.1, read on the forward strand.
CAGAGAGCGCCTCCGCCTTGCCGAAACCGACCTAGCCGTTTTCGAAGGGCGGTACGGGGACGTCCTGGCAATGACCGACGACACGGACCCGGGCGAACTGGGCTCCGAATCGCGGATACTTTCCGCCAGCCTGCGCTGCGAGGCATTGGCGGTCACCGGCAACGTCCTGGGAGCCTTGGCGCTCGGCAGGCAGGTTATGGCCGCTGCCGCTGCCGTCCGTCTCACGGACCGGGGAATGCGCGAAATCAGGGGGCGGTTCTTGCTCCAGATGCTGCTCTCGGCGAAGTTCAAAGAGGCATCCATGTTCATTGCGGGTTCCTACGAAACGGCCGACCCGCCGGCGCGCCTCGGCGGGATGTTCGAGATCGGGCAGGGAGTCATCGATCTCCATGCGGGCCGCCTTGACGATGCCCTGTCCCGCCTCCGGGCCGGCACGGGGCAGCTGCGTGCGCAGGATCCCGACGCGGTGGCAGGGTTGGCCGTTGCGGCTTCCGCCTGCGCCGCGGCCCTGCACGGTGACGAGGAGACTGCCAGTCTTCTGCTCACGGAGCTGACGCAGCAGCGGACCAGGTCCGGCTGGCTTGTTGGCCGCATGACGCGCTATTTCGAGCTGGCCGCCCTGGCCGAACTGGGCCAGCGGGCAGCGGCGATCCGGTCGCTGGTCGCGGAAGCCGAAGACGATGCCACAGCTTCGGCGCTGGCTCCGGCGCTGCTGTTCTTGTCTGCGGCGGCTCGGCTCGGGGACCGTCCGCTGGGCCTGAAACTTGGCACCCTGTCCGCGCGGGTCACCGGGCATTTCGCCGGCCTTTGCTCACGGCTGGCCGAGGGTATGAAGGAAACCGACAGCGACCGGCTGCTGGCGGCGTCAAAGGATTCCGACGCCGCAGGCAACGCCGTCTTCGCGAGGGACGCCGCCCGAAAAGCCGTCAGCTGCGCCAACGACGCCGGAAACCGCATCGCGCTGAGGATCGCGCAGCGGGCACAGCAGTCCCTTGACGACCGATTCGGCAGCCCCAATAACGGTCTGCACTCCCTCACGACTTCGACCCTGACGGCCAGGGAATGCGAAGTCGCCGTCCGGGCCGCCGCCGGCACCTCAAACCGCAAGATCGCGGAACAGATGCATGTTTCGGTCCGCACGGTTGAGGGCCACCTCTATCAGGTGTACTCGAAGCTGCATGTGGCCAGCAGATCGGAACTCAAAGATGTTATCTCCACGCCGAGTGAAACTGCGCGCCTGGGCTGACGCCAGGAAATTGCCGGCGAGTCCCCGGCGGCCGCTCGCCGGGGGAGGAACCGGAGATGGAAAGCCGTGCTGAGACCGCCCCATTGGTAGGGCGGTCCGGTATGGTCAGGGACATCGTGCGGTGTCTGCGCGACGACGCGTGGTCCGGTGCGCTGATCGTCGGAAGTGCGGGGGCAGGCAAGACCGCAGTGTCGAAGGCTGTCATCCGCGAACTGCGGCCCCGGGGAAGGGTGATCCGGCTGACGGCCACGCGAGCTCTCGCCGCGGTGCCGTTTGGAGCTTTAGTACCCTATCTGGCCGAACTCCCGGATCATGAACTGGACTCCTACGCCGCCGTGCTGTCGGCCATGACGGGCAGTCTCCGATCCGAAGCCGGCCGGCCCCTTTTTGTCATCGACGACGCCCAGAGCCTTGATCGCGGGACGGTCCAGCTGCTCGCCCGGGCTGTTGCCACCGGGGCGGCCAGTATCCTCGCCGCCACAAGGCCGGGTCCGATGATCCCGGAGGAATTTCTGGCTCTTTGGGACGACGGGATCATCTCAAAATTCGATTTGTCCCCGCTGAACCGCGCGGACGTTCATCAGCTCTGCGAACTGCTCCTGCGGGCAGACGTGTCTCCTTGGGCCAGCGCCGTGTTCTATTCGGTTACCGACGGCAACCCGCTGATGCTCGTGTCCCTGATCGAGCATGCCCGCGCCCGCGGCGCCCTGGGGCTGCGAGACGGTGTGTGGTATCTGCTGTCCAAACCGGAACTGGCCGGGGTGCCCGCTGCCGACGTCGTTGACCAGCAGTTGCGCTCGATGACCCCGGAGGAACGGACGGTCGCCACCATCGTTGCACTGGCCGGTCCTCTGCCACTGGGTCAGCTGCTAAAGTTCAGCAGCCCCAGGGCCGTGGACGCCCTCGAAACGGCCGGGCTCATCGGCGTTTCGCCGGGGCATGACCGGGTACTCCGGCCCGCGAGCGCCGTGTTGGGCGAGATCATCCGGCGCCGCGTACCGGCCGGGCAGAGCGCGGCCCTGCGCGCGAGTCTGCTGGCGCTTCCCTCGTCCGCCGTGGCCCGCCCGGACGCGTTCCTGAACCAGCTCCTCTGGTCCATGGACTGCGGGGCGGAGGTTCCACCGGGGCAGCTGGTCCAGGCCGCCGCGGTGGCCAACACAGACCTGGACCCGGCGACGGCCATCAAAGTTGCCGGCGCGGTCGCGGCCTGGCCGTACCTCCCGGACGCGAGGGTCCAGTTGGCCTATTCCTCCTATATTCTTGGCCGGCCGGAGGAGGCCGCCAGCCGACTCCTGGCAGCGCGGCCCCTCCGCTACGGGCGGCAGTCTTACCTCGCCGCGCTCCTCGCCGCCCGGCTGCCCGCCCCGTCGCTGCCTGCCCCGTCGATGTCTGCCCCGTCGATGTCTGCCCCGACGACGGCCCAGGCGCCGCTGCTTCCAACACCGCAGAACGGGGCAGCCGTGGACCCCGGTGACCGGCCGTCGGCACGCCTGGACGAGCCGCTGTGGACGCAATCGCCCGCCGCGGCCATGGCGGCAGACATCATGAACGGCCGCCGCGGCCGCCGCTTCGCGGACCTCGAGTCCGGCCTGCAGGAACTCGTCAGGGCGGCCGGGAACAACCCGGAAATCCGCTTCCCTGCCGCGTCGCTGCTTGCCGAACTGTGGACCGCCCAGGGAAAGCTCCTGGCCGGCCTGCAACTGGACCGCGAAGCCTGGCACGGGATGGCCGGCCCCTGCCTCACCATCCCGTTGGTCCATGAAGACGTGCTCCTGCGCCACGGCCTAATCCTCATCCGCGCCGGTAAGTGGGAGGAGCTCGCAGAGTCCGTGGACCACTACGCCGCCGAGCACCCCGGCCGCCTCCTGTACAGCGGCGGCACACTCCACGCCCTGCAGGGTTTCTCCCGGCTGCGTCAGGGCCGGATCCCCGATTGCCTGGCGGAACTGAAGCTTGGCGTGGAGGAACTCAAAATCTCCGATCTTTCGGGCCTGCTGCCCTTCGTACACTCCGTCGCCGCCTACGCCGCCGCGTTGCTCGGCCGCCGGGATGAGGCCCGCACGCACGCACAGGCGTACCGCACGTCCGAATACGGTGAACCACTGACCTTCCGGCTGCTTGCCGAGGCGTACTGCCGGACGGTTGAGCTACTCACGGGCGACGGCGGACGCGTCCAGGGTGATACGGACGGAGAGCCCGGGGACGGTCAGCGGAGCCTGCAGGTACTGGCGGAGGAGGCACGCGACCAGGGGCTGAGGAGCGTGGAAACGGATATTCGGAGGCTCCTGCTTCGCAGCGGCGATACCGGGGGTGCACAGGAGCTGGCCTTGAGCAGCAGTGCAGTCGAAGGGCCCGAGGCCAGGCTGCTTGAGGCACTCTCCCTTGCTGTGTCCGCGGCAGACGCAGCAGGACTCATCGGCATCAGCGACGAAGCGCTGGCAGCCGGGCAGGTGCTCCTGGCCCTGGAAGCTGCGCAGCAGGCGGAGTCCTGCCTCGTCCGCCACCCGGACCGCTGGAAGCTGTCCGCGGTCCAGCGCAGGGTGCACCAGCGGATGGTGGAGGCGGGCATGGCGGCGAACATGGACGTCGTCCGCAGCGAATACGGTACGGAGCTGACCGCCAGGGAAGCCGAGATCCTGGAGCTCGTCGCCGGCGGCGCCGCGAATGCGGACATCGCCACCGCCCTCTGCGTTTCGCAGCGGACAGTGGAGGGACACCTCTACCGCATCTTTGCCAAGCTCGGGGTCAGCCACCGTGTGGAGCTCCTCGACGACGAACGGGACACACCCGGCCCCTGACCGGCGCCGCCGCAGCTATTGCCGCGGGCAGAAGCAATGGTAATCCGGGACAGCGGAGGGCATGGCCCGAGGCAGCCGTCCGGGCCGGAGCGCGGAGCGCTCAACGTGGGTATTGCCGGCCGGCCCCGAGTTCCCGCGCCTCGCGGCGAGTGTGTCTGCGTAGTACGCGGGTGGTCCGCCGGCCGTCCGGGAGTACCCCCAAGTAGTCCTACCCAAGAGGCCGCAAAGGAAGTCGGGTAAACGCTACTCGTGCACTGATCCGGCCCCGGATATTCACTTAAGTCAGTCCCAAGAACAACTCACAAAGGTCTCAAAATGAGTAACTTCAGGGCGGTGATCGGCCGCGGGCAACACCAGCGCAGGAGCAGGTTCGCAAACCTACTCGTCACTGCTGAGGAAGCCAGCTCCACCTGCGAAGGTGGTCGCGCCGGGACCTCCCTACTCCGAACTCCTTCATTGGATCCGCACGGTGCCTTCGCCGGCAGCCGGGCGCCAAGGTCGGAGCCGGCGGCGTCAGAGCCTTCTGAGACCGAGGCTCTCCCCCCAGCCGCCGCCGGCTCCCTAAATCGGTCTGCACCACTGAAAGACGTGGAACTGGTATGAGCGCGGTCGACGAGTACCGCGCCGGGTACCGCCCCAAAGTCAGCCGCTGGCTCCGCCGCTCCGCCCCCGCCCTGGCCGCCAGTGCCGGGCCGCTGGATAAGCCGTGGAGCATCGAGGCGGACGTCGCGGCAGCGCGGGTGGATTCCGGAACGTCGTGGGCCAGGCGCTACCGGCGATGGCTCCGGCTCACGGATATCGCGATCATGGTCCTGGCCGTGACGGCCGCCTACACCGTGCGGTTCGAGGCCGGTGAAGCGCTCTTCTCAAAGTCCGTGTCCGGCAGCCCGTACCTGGCGGTCAGCGTGGTCATCCTGCTGGCCTGGATCATTGCGCTCGAAGTTCACCGCACACGCGAAGAGACCGTGCTCGGGATCGGTTCACAGGAGTACAAGCGGGTGGTTGACGCAACGCTGGGCGCCTTCGGAGCGATAGCAATCCTCTTCCTGGTCCTGGATATCAACGTCGTCCGTGGCTACTTCGCGCTGGCACTGCCGGCCGGAGCCTTGCTGCTGCTGGTGAACCGGTGGCAATGGCGGGCCTGGTTGAACCGCCAGCGGAAATTCGGACACTACCTTTCCAAGGTGATCGTCGTCGGCGAGCCCGGAGACGTGGAGTACGTGGTCCGGCAGTTCGGCAAGGTGTCCGGAGCTGCCTACGAAGTGGTGGGGGCCGCCCTTCCCACCGGCTACACGCAAACCCACCTGCAGATTTCCGCGACCCGGGTTCCCGTGCTCTGCGACGTCGATTCGGTCGCCGGGAAAGTGGCCGAAACCGGAGCAAACGCAGTGGTGGTGGCGGGACGTCTGGACGGCGATACTCGATCCATCCGTCAGCTCGGGTGGGCGCTCGAGGGCACCCGCACCAGCCTCGTCCTGGCGTCAAGCCTGACCGACGTCGCCGGTCCCCGGATCCACTGGCGGCCGGTGGAAGGCCTGCCACTGATGCACGTTGAGCTGCCCCAGTTCAGCGGGGCCAAGCACACGCTCAAGCGGCTTGTCGACATTGTGGCCGCCGGCACCGCACTCCTGCTCCTGTCACCGCTGCTGTGTGTCCTGGCGTGGGTGATCATCCGGGACAGCAAGGGCCCGGTGTTTTTCCGCCAGGAGCGGGTCGGCCGGAACGGCGAGCGGTTCCAGATTGTGAAGCTCCGCTCCATGGTGACCACCGCCGAAGCGGATCTGGCGGATCTGGCGGAACTGAACGAAGGTGCGGGCTTGCTCTTCAAGATGAAGAACGATCCCCGGGTCACGAGAAGCGGACGCTGGCTCCGGAAGTACTCGCTGGACGAGCTGCCGCAGCTCTGGAACGTCCTCCGGGGCGACATGAGCCTGGTGGGGCCAAGGCCCCAACTTCCCGGCGAAGTGGAGGGGTACGCAGGCGACGTCAGCCGCCGGCTACTGACCAAGCCGGGCATCACCGGGCTGTGGCAGATCAACGGACGATCAAATCTTGGCTGGGAAGAAAGCGTCCGCTGGGACCTCTATTACGTGGAGAACTGGTCCTTGACCGGAGACATCATGATTCTGTGGCGAACCCTCAGAGTCATCCTGCATCCGGTAGGGGCCTACTAAACGCCGGTCTGGGCCGGCGTCAAAAAGGGAAGGTGGCAGGACATGGGTCTCAAAATTGGATATGCACCCGGGGCGTTCGATCTTTTTCACATCGGACACCTCAATATCCTCAAGCACGCCAGAAGCCAATGCGACTACCTGATTGCAGGGGTCGTTTCTGACGAAATGCTGGAGCGGGTCAAGGGCAGGCTGCCCCTGGTCCCGCTGGCCGAGCGGATGGAGATTGTCGGCAGCATCGGCTACGTGGATGAAGTGTTCGCGGAAGTCATTCCGGACAAACTGCAGGTCTGGGAGGAACTGCGGTTCAATGCGTTCTTCAAAGGCGACGACTGGAAAGGAACCCCGCAGGGTGACCGCCTGGAGGCCGCCTTCAACGCGGTGGGCGTGGAGGTCATCTTCTTCCCCTACACGGTTCACACCTCCAGCACCGCCCTGCGCACCGCACTGGAACTGATCAACCAGGCCCCGGAGCCGGCACGCCGCCGCCAGGGGGTGCGGCGATGAGCGGGCTGCACATCGCTATGGTGGGGACGCGGGGCGTCCCGGCCCGCTACGGGGGATTTGAAACTGCCATCGAGGAAATCGGGCAGCGGCTGGTCAAGCGCGGCAACCGCGTGACGGTGTACTGCCGCAACGTGGACGGCGGAGGCGTGGACGGGGGAGCCCCGGACAAACCGGCCCAACACCTCGGGATGGACCTCGTCCACCTGGGGGCGCTGCACAAACGCTCGCTGGAAACACTGAGCCATACCGGCCTTTCCGTGGCCCACATGCTGCGGCACCGGCCGGACGCGGCGATAGTCTTCAACGCAGCGAACGCGCCCTACCTGCCCGTGGTCCGCGCAGCCGGCATCCCGGTGGCCACCCATGTTGACGGGCTTGAATGGAAGCGCGCCAAATGGGGCAGGGCCGGCCGGAACTACTACCAGCTCGTGGAGCGGCTGGCGGTCAGGTGGTCCGACTCCCTGATCGCCGACGCCGTCGGAATCCAGGACTACTACCGGCAGAAGTTCGACGCCGACACGGTCTACCTCGCTTACGGGGCGCCGATGCTGGCCAAGGGAAAAACTGACAAACTCGCACAGCTCGGCCTTGAGGCGCAAGGCTTCCACCTCGTGGTTGCCCGCTTCGAGCCCGAAAACCACGTCCACCTCATCGTCGAAGGATACGCCCAAAGCACCGCCCGGCTCCCGCTCGTCGTCGTCGGCTCGGCCCCATACTCGGACCGTTACACCCGCCTCGTCCACGAGCTCGGTGATGACCGGGTGCACTTTATCGGCGGCGTCTGGGACCAGGAAATGCTCGACCAGTTGTACTCGAACGCCAAAGTGTACTGGCACGGTCACTCGGTCGGAGGAACCAATCCCTCCCTCCTGCGGGCCATCGGTGCCGGCACCGCCACCAACGCCTACGACGTCGACTTCAACCGGGAAGTGCTGGAAGGATCCGGTCGCTATTTCAGCGGTCCCCAGGATGTGGCGCGGCTCGCCGCGGAAGCGGAAGACCCCGAATCGGATGTTGCGCTCAGGGGCCGGCAGGCCCAGCAAATCGCGGCCCGCTTCAACTGGGATTTCGTCGCGGACGGCTACGAGCAGCTCTGCCACGACCTTGCCGGATCACGGGTCCGTGCCCCCCGCGAGGCCTCGCGGCGCTTCTCCGGAGCTCCGCGGCAGAGCATGGGGGCCGGACAATGACTGCCATCGACCAAGGGTCCGGCGCTGCCGCCGGGACCGTCTCCACCGGCTACTGGAGCACCGTCCGGGAACTGGCTGCGGCGCAGAAGACGGCCGCCCGGGGCGCCCCGGCGTACTCCCGCTACATCAACCGCCGGCTGGGCCGGCTCCTGGCAGCCGCGGCCTTGAGGGCAGGACTCGGACCCAACGCCATCACCGCGATCAGCGCACTGTTCACCTTCACCGGGATTGCGTTGCTCGTGCTCTACCCGCCCACGGCTGCCCTGGGCCTCGGCGTGGCCCTGTGCCTGGTTGTGGGTTACGCGCTGGACTCTGCAGACGGCCAGGTCGCCCGGATGCAAGGCAACGGATCGCCCGCCGGGGAATGGCTGGACCACATGGTCGACGCCGTCAAGACCTCGCTGATGCCGCTTGCGCTCGCCGTCGGGCTCTATCGTTTTGAATCAGTCGACACCTGGTGGCTGCTCGTTCCCCTCGGCGCCGCCGTTGTGTCGGCGGTGCTGTTCTTCAGCATGATTCTCACTGAACAGCTGAGGCGCCAGGCCGGCCGCGAATCCGTGGCGAACACCGCCAGGAGGTCCTGGATCCGCTCCGTGCTGGTCGTCCCGATGGACTATGGGATCCTCTGTCTCTCTTTCGTGTTCTACGGCGCGCTGCCGCTGTTCCTGACCGTCTACACCCTGATCTTCACGGCCACGGCAGCATTCCTGCTGCTGGCTTCCGTCAAATGGTTCCGTGAACTTTCCACCGTCCAGCCGGCACCGCACCCGGCGGGCAAGCACCGTCTGCAGGTACTGGCCGCCACACCGAACAGCACCGCGGTTGCCGGCAGCACGGCCGGATATGGAGTCCAGCAATGAAAAAGCCAAGCACTACTGAAACAGTAAATACCGCGACGGCGGGGCGCCGACGGCGGTTCATCGCCACCTCCATCGGAGTAGCGGCGCTTGTCGCGTTCGGCGGCGTCGCCTGGGCGTCCGGACAGGGCGGGGCCGCCCGGGCCTCCGACACGCAGGGCGCTACCGGCAAAGCCACGAGTATACCGTCCGAGCCGGCGGTCAGGGACGCTGTGCCGTCCGCGGCCCCGAGCCCGGCGGCGGCGGCCGCCGAAGCCGCTCCCGAGGCGGCCGTCCCGGCAGCACCGCCGGCCGCCGCGGCGAAACCCGCCGAGGGCGGCACCGATCCCGGTCCAGTGGACCGCAAAGGAAAGTCCGATCAGGAACTCGCGGAAATTCCGCAGCCCACCGCGGCGCCGGTCGAGATTAAGGCCAAGAAGGCCGTGAAGGGCGGGGTCTCCGCCACTATCACGGACATGACGGCGGTTCAGGGTGTAGCCACAGGAATCGGCGAGGTGGCCGGGCCGGCCGTCCGGTTCAAGGTGACGATCGTCAACGACACCGCAAAGGCGATCTCGCTGGACGCGGCCGTGGTCGACGTCAGCTTCGGAAAGGACCAGGAACCGGCGGGCAAGCTCAGTGGTCCGGACGCGGTGACGTTCCCGGCCGCGGTCCAGCCGGGCACCAGCGGTGTCGGCATCTTCGTTTTTTCGGTACCTGCGGAGGCCCGGGACAAAGTGAAGATCTATTTCAACCTGGAGGCTGAAACGCCGATTGCCACGTTCGAAGGCAAGCTGCCATAGCTGCCGGCGCCGCAGGGTTGTCCGGGGAAAGGCCCTTGTCCGGAGACAGACCACAGGAAGAAGTCCGCCAGCAAGCAGTCCGCAGGAACCGACAGGAAGGAGACAGGCCATGACTACGACACCGGGCAGCCTGCCGCCCCTCTTGCTGCTCCGGACGACGGCGCGCCGGGGCAAGAAGGTGGCGAAGCGGCTCCGTGCCGTCGCCGCCACCGCGTACCTTCGGCTCAGAAACGCGGTGTCCCGCGGAACCGCCACGGGCTCCGCCCCCGTCGTCGTCTCCCTGACGAGCTATGGCGACCGAGTCCACACGGTTTCAGTCGCCATCGAGTCCATTGCCCGCGGGAAGAGCCGACCGCAGCGACTGGTGCTGTGGCTGGACTCTCCGGAGCAGTTTGCGGCGCGTCCGGCGTCGCTTCGCCGGCTGGAGCGCCGCGGCCTGGAAGTGCTGCTCAGCCCCAACTACGGCCCGCACACCAAGTACTACCCCTATGTGAAATCGGTGCAGCACCACACCGTGCCCCTGGTCACGGCCGACGACGACATCATCTACCCGCCGAACTGGCTCGCCCTCCTCGTGGCCGCGAACCGGCGGCACCCCGAAGCCATCGGCGGCCACTGGGTCAGCATCATGGGCGTCTCGGGGGAGCGGGTCGCGGCCTACGGAACGTGGGCCCGGGCACACGACACGGCCGCGCGGCCCAGCAATTTTTCCCCCGGTGTTTCCGGGGTGATCTACCCGCCGGCGATGCTCCACGAGCTCAGGCTGCGCGGGGAGCGTTTCCTGTCCGTATGCCCGAGTGCCGACGATATCTGGCTGCACTGGGTGGCCCTCCGTGCGGGCATACCGGTCCGGCAGGTTGGACCGGTGCCACGGCACTTCCCGATTATTCCGGGAACCCAGAGCCGGACGCTGATGAGAACGAATGTAGGAGAAAACCGCAATGACCACTGCATCCAAGGCCTCTATTCGGCCGACGATGTGGCGGCGCTCAGCCTGAGTGCCGCCAGACACAGATTGAACTAGAAGGGAAAACAATGTTTCGGAACGCCACGCTGGGGAGCGCTCAGACGGGAAACGCAGCCCGCACTGCCTATCCCCACACCCTAGACGCCAGACACACTGCCCTGAACGACTTCTCCTTGAAGACCCCGTAGGCCCAGGGACCAGGGGGAGCAGCCATGAACATCGCAAAGTCGCCGAAGGCGCAGCCACCGCAGAACCAGCCACCGCATAACCAGCCACCGCATAACCAGCCACCGCAGGGAACCGCAGCACACCTGCTTCCGGCCGCGCGGTCCGCGGAGAGCGGGCTGCGCTCAATGGTGGAAATCACGACGTACCAGCGAAGGGACAATGCCATGGCCTGGCTCCCAAGTGCCGCCCGCGAGGTGCCAACACCCACCGGCCCAGGCCCGCGGCGCCCCCGCCTGCTGAGGCTGGCGCACCGCGCCGCCGCCATGGTCCTGGCGCTAGTGCTCCTCGCGGCCTTCGCCGTCGCGTGGGCCCCCGGCAGCGCCGCCGATTCGGCCCCCGTCGACCCCAACGATCCGAAGACACCGGTCACGGTCACGGCCGACAGCCTCCCCACGGCGCAGCACGACGGCGTCGGCTGGCAGACGGCCATCATCGGCAACACCGTGTACGTCGTCGGCAAGTTCAACAATGCCCGGCCCTACAACGCCGCTCCGGGGACGCAACAGGTGGCCCGGAGTAATATTCTTGCTTTCAACCTGACCACCGGGCAGCTCATTCCGGGCTTCGCGCCCGTACTCAACGCCCAGGCGCTCGCCGTCGCCGCCGCGCCGGACGGGTCCAGGCTCTACATCGGCGGAGATTTCACCACCGTCAACGGAGTCCAGCGCTTAAGGGTTGCCGCTCTCGACCCGTTGACAGGCAGCCTGATCAGCACCTTCGCGCCGCAGATGAGTGCCACTGTCCGGGCCATTGCCGCCAAAGGTACTACGGTCTGGATGGGCGGATCCTTCAGCGCAGTCGGATCAGCTGCCCGGGCCAAACTCGCCGCCGTCGGCGCCTCGAATGGTGCCCTGCTTCCGTGGGCTCCGATCGCCGTCGGCGGTCAGGTCAACGCTTTCACCGTCTCTCCTGACGGGGCCAAAATCGTGGTGGGCGGTTCGTTCTCGACGCTGAACGGCTCCAACCGGCCCGGCTTCGGGCTCGGGATGGTCGACGCCACCAGCGGGGCCAATATCGCGACCCAAGCCAACGATGTGGTGCGCAACTCCGGCTCCACATCGGCCATCCTCTCGCTGCATTCCGACGGCACCAGCTTCTATGGCACAGGATTCATCAAGAATACCGGAGGAAATCTGGAAGGGGCGTTCTCCGCCAACTGGTCCGATGCCCGGATCAAGTGGGTGGAGGACTGCCACGGCGACTCCTATGGTGTATTTGCCTCCAACACTGCCGTCTACGTCGCCAGCCACGCCCACTACTGCCAGAACCTCGGCGGTTTTCCGGAGACTACACCCAGGACCTGGCACCGGGCGACCGCCTTCAGCAAGGCGGCCACTGGAACGCTCACCAAAGACACGCAGGGCTATCCGTCCTTCACCGGCCAGCCCGCCCCTACCCTGCTGAACTGGTTCCCGGATATGGACACCGGGACTGCCACCGGCCAGGCCCAGGGTCCGTGGGCGGTTACTGGCAACAGCAACTATGTTGTGATGGTCGGTGAGTTCCTCAACGTCAACCTGCGGCCGCAGCAGGGACTGTCGCGGTTTGCAGTTAAGGAAATCGCCCCCAACCGGCAGCAGCCCCGCGTCAACCCGACGAACTTCGTGCCGACACTGACGAGCCCGGCCGCCGGTGAGGTCAAGGTGGACTGGCAGTCCAACTGGGACCGGGACAATTCCAGCCTCACCTACACGGTGCTGCGGGACGGCAACCCCACCCCGGTCCACACTGTGTCAGGACTGTCAACCTTCTGGCAGCGGCCCGCCCTGACGTTCACCGACACCGGACTGGCCGCTGGCCAGCACAGCTACCGGATCGTGGTGAAAGATCCATTCGGTAACACCGTCACCGGGGACAGCCGGAGTACCACCGTCGCCGTCGCCGGAAACCAGGCACCGGCGGCGTCGTTCACGGCCACCGTCAACCAACTGGCGGTGGCCGTGGACGGCGCGGCCTCGGCGGATCCGGACGGCACCATTAGCGGCTACGCGTGGAACTTCGGCGACGGCGGCACCGCCACCGGGGCGACGGCGTCGCACAGCTACGCGGCGGCCGGCACCTACACGGTAACCCTGACGGTGACTGACAGCGCCGGGGCCACCGGCACCACCACCCGCAGCGTCACGGTCGCCCCGGCCGGGGGAGCCCTGGCACGGGACGCCTTTGCCCGCACCCTTGCATCCGGATGGGGCACGGCGGACACCGGCGGGGCCTGGTCCGTGAATGGCTCAGCCAGCTCGTACTCGGTCGGCGGCGGAGTGGGACTGATGAACCTGATCGCCGGCAGGGGACCGTCCACGTTCCTGCCGGGGGTATCGACGACCGCCAGCAACTCGCTTGTGACGGCCTCGTTCGACAAGATCGGAAACGGCGGCGGCTCGAATCTGGGCGTGATCGGGCGCCGCGTGGGAACGGAGGAGTACCGCGGCAAGGTGAAGGTGTCGTCCACCGGCGTCACCACGCTGCAGCTGACGAGGCTCGCCGGCGGCGCCGAAACGACGCTGGCCCAGGTCACCGCCGGGATCACTCTCACCGCCGGGCAACAACTTCAGCTGCGGGTGGAGGTCACGGGAACGGGGCCCAGCACGCTGCGGGCCAAGACCTGGCGGACGGGAACGGCGGAGCCGGGGGCCTGGGGCGTGACCATCACGGATTCCACCGCCAGCCTGCAGGCTGCCGGGTCCACCGGGCTGATGTCCTACCTCTCGGGCTCGGCCACGAACGCGCCCGTACTGGCACGATTCGACGACCTTGTGGTCGGACCGGCCTAGCGGGCGGCACGACGCAGGTCCGGCGGCTGCGGGGGCGGCCGCCGGACCCGGTCCAGAACGACCAGTTCCACAGGAGAGGCGTTGCTCAGGGCGCCCGGTCCATGCCGAAACCAGGCAAGGCCGCGGACCCCAGGGCCCGTGCCGCCAGTGCTATTCCACGAACAATTCCTGTTTGAGCCGTTCGAATCGAACTACTCCAACAGGACAGTTCAAACTAGCAAGAGGAATGCAATGAAATCTCCACGGAGGAATTGGGGCTTGCTGCGGCTTGGCCCGCAGGGAGTACTGCTGCGGATTGGCCATCCGCCGCGCCGGGCGCCGTCGGGCTTGGGTACGGGTGCCAGGATCTCGGCCGCGGGAGCCAGTGCTGCGCTCGTCGCAGCCGTGCTCCTGACAATTGCCCCGGGGGCCGGCGCGGATTCCGCGCCCGCGGATCCGGGAAATCCGTCCACTCCAGTGACCGTGACGGCAGATGCCCTGCCGACGGTGCAGATCGACGGTGTGGTCTGGCAGCAGGCGATCATCGGGGACACGGTGTACGCGGTGGGCAAATTCAACACCGCCCGCCCGGCCGGTGCCGCGGCCGGATCGCAGACGACATCGCGAAAGAACATCCTGGCGTTCAGCCTCAGCACGGGCAAGCTGATCACCACGTTCAACGCCTCCCTCAACGCCCAGGGGCTGGCCGTGGCGGCATCCCCTGACGGCAGCCGGCTCTACGTCGGCGGTGACTTCACTTCGGTGAACGGGACGCCCGCCAGCCGGGTCGTCGCGCTTAACCCGCAGACCGGCGCCGTCGTCCCCGGCTGGGCCCCGAAGCTCTCGGCCACCGTCAGAGCGATCGTGGCCACATCCGACACGGTTTACCTTGGCGGAATGTTCGGCGCCGTGGGATCCACCTCCCGCTCGAAGCTGGCGGCGGTTCGAGCTTCCAACGGCGGATTGCTGGCGTGGAGGCCCAACGCTGCAGGCGGGCGCGTGAACGCGCTTGTCATGGCGCCGGACCGCAGCAAGCTCGTGGCCGGGGGCGCCTTCACCACCCTGAACGGGCAGAACAGGCCGGGCTTCGGCCTGGGCGCGGTGGACGCCGTCAACGGGACGAGCCTGGCAACGCCGGTCAACGACGTGGTCCGGAATGCCGGCAGCAACGCGGCCATCACCTCGCTGTCAAGCGATGGAGCTAACTGGTACGGCACGGCCTACATCTTCAATAGCAGGGGCGGAACGGGAAACCTCGAGGGATCGTTCTCCGCGAACTGGTCGAACCTGGGCATCAAATGGATCGACGACTGCCATGGAGACTCGTACAGCGTTTTCGCCAACAACACGGCGGTGTACAAGGCCAGCCATGCGCACTATTGCCTGAACCTGAAAGGCTTCCCCGAGACGACGCCCAAGTCCTGGCACCGGGCACTGGCCTACAGCAAGGCGGCGACCGGGACCCTGACCAGGGACACGCAGGGGTTCCCGAGCTTCACCGGCAGGCCGGCGCCGTCGTTGCTGACCTGGTTCCCGGAGATGGACACGGGAACGGCCACGGGACAGAGCCAAGGCCCGTGGACGGTGACCGGCACCGACAGTTACGTGGTGATGGGTGGCGAGTTCAAGAAAGTCAACCTCAAAGGCCAGCAGGGATTGGTCCGCTTCGCGGTCCGCTCCATCGCGCCGAACAAGGAAGGTCCGGTGTCGTCGTCGTCCCCCATCAATCCGGCGCTAACCTCGCCGTCGGCGGGCAAGATCCGGGTCCGCTGGCAGTCGAACTGGGACCGGGACAACACCAACCTGACGTACAAGGTGTACCGCGACGGCGTGGCGGTCAACACCCAGTCCAAGTCCACAACGTTCTGGAACAGGCCCACCATGGAGTTCACCGACACGGTCAAACCCGGAAGCACGCACCAGTACCGCATCGTGAGCAGCGATTCATTTGGCAACACCAGGGCTTCCGCAACCCTGGGCCTGACGGCAAAGTAGGCACGGTAACTGAGGGCTGCTGCCTCGGTTGAGGAGATAGCAGCTCACGCGTACGGAAATATGCGCCCGGAAAAAAGGGTGCACGGGAAGAGGGCCGGATCCGTTCAAGGATCCGGCCCTCTTCCCGTCTGAAAGCTACAGCCAGGCGGAGACGTCAGCCGTTATAGCGGATACCGCCGGTCTTGCCCTCGACGAGGAGTGCAAGGTTGTCGGCCCAGCGGTTGGTTTCCAGGCCGGGAGTCGTGCTGGCGGCACGGCTGATGATCCGGACGGGGTACTTCGAGCCGCGGCCGAAGTCGAACTGGTTGCGGCCGAGGCTGTTACCGGCAACAGTCACCGTGATGTTCGCGTACTTGCCGTTGTCGATGTTGATGGACGTCTGGCCGTCATCCACCCAGTTCTTCTCCACCACGACGTTCGCGAGCTTGGCGACATTCTGCTGAAGCATGATGCCGATGCCCGCGTGGTTGCCGCGCGGGTTCGGCCCGCTGCCGGGACCCGGGTTGGAGTTGGCGACCACCGTGTTGCCGGCGATGCGGATGTTCTCGCCGCCCTGCACCTGGATTCCGTCGTTGTGGGTGCCGTTGCTGTGCGCCGGGTCGTTGGACCAGTACGTCAGCGAGTGGATGTAGTTTCCTTCGGCCGTCACGTTGGCCGTGGCCGGTCCGCCGGGCCGGTTGAAGATGCCGAGACCGTCGTTGGTGCCCTGGATGTGGTTCCGTTTGGCCGTGTAATCGTGGCCCACGATGCCGTCGCGGTAATAGGACGGGCTGTCCGGGATGATCGTGGTGTCCTGGACGACCAGGTTGGCGACCGCGGCGCTGTTGGCGTCGATGACGCCGGTGTTGGAACCCGGGATTCCCGTGCCACCGTGCAGCCTGCTGTTCTTGATGGTCACGTTTTTGGCGCGGACCTTGATATCACCGTAGATCTCCAGCCCGTCCAGGACTGTGCCGTCCTGGCTGATGACCAGGTCCGCACCGGAGGTGTTGTGCGGCTTCAGTGCGGTGCCGGCCGTGACGCCGCTGGTAGCGGCGGAGGGCTGGTAGGTGCCGACAGCCAGGGCTGCCCGGGCGGCGGGGGCAGCGGACGCCGTCGTTGCGGCGACGTTGCCCTGCGGCTGGATGGCCGTAACGCGCTGGGCAGCCACTGGGGCGGCAGCCGGGGCAGCCGGGGCGGCAGCAGCGGGAGCCTGCGGTGCGGCCGCAACGGACGTGTCAATGGCTGCTGCCTTCGAGTCGGCAGCGGGGGTAACCGTCTTCGCTTCGCCCGAAGAGGCCTGGTCGCCGGTGCTGGACGTCGCGCCGGGCGCGTCCTGGGCCGCAAGCTGTCCGCAGCCGGTCAGGGTGAGGGCCGCGACGGTGAGGACCGCGGCGCTCAGGTAGCCTGCACGGATGTTTTTGTTCTGGGGGCCAATGGCCATAGTGTCTCAACCTCTTACGTCTCGTCTTCCGGGCACGGGGAATTGCACAGAGACATAACGGAGTGGCGTGCGGCCTGGGGCCTGGTCTGCCAGCGGCACTGAAGCCGAGTCGGTATGTTGCATTGTGCGGTGTCAGCGCAGAACCTGGTGCCTGAGACCTAGGCATGGGCGAACCCGTGGCATCTGCAAAGCTGACGATTCCGTGGGTATCCCCGACCCCGGCTAATGAGCCCCCACGCTATCCGAGGCCCTCAGAGGTTGCAAATTGATAACGGCAGCATGTGGCGCATTGCAACTTGACAACAGCCGGGCGTGTCTCTTACGACACACCCGGAAATTCCGCGGCATGGCGGGGATTTTTTCTCCCGGCGAAAAGCGGACTTAACTGCTCGTAAACTTATTTCCGGCGGTACTCGCTATAGACGTAGCCGGCCGCACCCGAAGCCATGCCGAGGCCCCGGGCGGCCGTCCTCAGCCCCATCGCTTTCTGGGCCTTCGAGCCAGTCGCCAGACCTGCCGCCAGCCGGGCGGACCCTCCCAGCAGCCGGAGCGACCCGGACGCCAGCGACGCGGTCCGGGCCGCCACGCGGGCTGCGAAGCTGGTGCTGAGCTCGATGTTGACCCGGGCGGTCGTGTTGCCGCTCCGCAGGGCGCGCCGCAGGACCCAGCTGCGGGTGAGCCGGCACGCCGGAACCCGGTCCACCACCACGGCCTCGTCGCACCAGAGCATGGTCCCCCCGCGCTGCACGAGCTGCCGCGTAAAGAGCGTGTCCGAGCCGCCGCTGAGGCCGAACCGCTCATCGAAGCACAGCCGCAGCTCCCGGATCTGGCGAAGATCCAGGAGCAGGTTGTTTGTGGCCGCCACATCCAGCGTTGAGCCGGTGGGCAGCCTGCGGCGCCGGAAGAACCGGCCCGCTTGAATCCATGGTTCCGGCTCGTGTTCGTACTCACTGATGACGGGGCCGACCACGGCGGCGGCGCCGCTGGTGCGCTGCAGGTCCAGCAGTTGGGCGAGCCAGCGCTCGGAGGGTACTTCGTCGTCGTCGATGAAGACCAGCAACTCGCTGGGGCCGGCCTCGGCCAGGGCGCGGTTCCGTGCGGCGGCAATGCCGGGTTTCGGCTCGTGGACGTAGCGGACCAATCCGGCCGGAAGTGTGCGTGCGAACTGCTCCACGGCGGCCCTGGCGCCGGCCTCGGGGTCATTGTCGATGACCAGGACGGTGACGGTACGCGGCTCAGGGGACGGTCTGCCCGGGGAATCGGTGCCGTCGGCTTCGCCGCCCGACGCACGGCAGGCAGCCAGAGCCTGGTCCGCCAGCCGGGGCAGCGCCAGAGCGATGTCCTCCGGCCGCCGGTAAGTCAGAACCGCGATGACCGTGCCGCCGGACGGGAGCACGTGTCCCTGCCGGTGTCCACCGGAGAAGTCGTAGTCAGTCATTGCCGTTCCCTCTGCCTTCTCATCCCGATTTACCGCTTGCGAATCCGGGGTGCGGGTCCCGTTGCCGGCTGCTTGTCCGGCCGAAAAGTGCCAGGGCCTGTTCCACGTAGCCGGACAGCATCCGGCGGTGGAAGAGCCACAGCGCAGCCAGGGCCAGGATGATGAAAATCGCCAGCCCGCCGAACAAGTGCCAGAAGCTGTGCACGTCCGCGAGGGACCAGAGCCCGTAGCCGGCAGCGCCCCACAGGGCCGAGTGTACGGCGGGCAGGATGGAGAAAAGCTGGGACTTTACCGTCACACCGGTCAGCCGGGTCTGGATCCTGAGCAGCACGGGGGTGAGGACGAAGCCGGCCACAGCGTAGCCCACGGCGACTCCGAACACGCCAAACTGCAGCCCGATCACAATACCGCCCACCTGCACCACTGCGGCGAGGACTTCATACCGGATGATGAGCGAACTCTGGCCCAGCCCCTTCATGAGGGCCGGCGTCACGTAGAAGACCGTCTCGCGGGCACCGCCGATGGCCAGGACGCTGACCAGCGCCGCGGCGGGCATCCATTCGGGACCCAGGACCAGGTTCACGAGCTCAGGCGCTGCGCAGGCCACGAAGGTCATCAGCGGGATGGAAGCTACCGCCAGGATCCGGGTGGCGGCCACCAGATTTGCGGCTACGAGATCGCGGCGGTCCGCGGACCGGGCAAAGGCCGGAAACATGACCCGGTTGACCGTCTGGCCAATCAGCTGCACCGGCACCACGAGGATCCTGTACGCCATGCCATAGAGGGACAGGGCGGAGACGCCGAGGACACGGCCCACCAGGATGTTGTCCAGGTTGCGGGAGAAGTAGGCCAGGCAGTCTGTGGCGAACACGCTAAGGCTGAACTTGAACAGCGGCACCACCGCGCGGAAGCCGAAATTCGGCAGCGGGCCCCGGCTTGCCGCCAGCAGCATGGCGCTGCAGACGAGATCGGTGGCAACCACCTGGTACACCATGGACCAGGGTCCGGCGCCGGCCAGGGCCGCGCCGATGCCGGCGGCACTGCCCGCGGCGGCTGCCGCAATATCCGCGGCTCCCACCTTGTGCAGCAGCATCTCGCGGGACAACATTGACCGCGGCGTGACCGCGAGGGCCTTGAGCGGGATGGCGAACGCCAGCACCTGGAGGATCGGTTCGAGTTGCTCAACGCGGAAAAAATCGGACACCCACGGTGCGGCAAACCAGGTGGCTGCCGCGAGCAGGCCTGCCACCAGGAGGTTAAGCGTGGCGGTGGCGCCGGCCATCCGGCGGGTAACGTCCGCACGCTGGATCAGCGCAGCGGACAGGCCCTGGTCCAGCAGCAGCGCCACCAGACTGATATAGACGGTGGCAGCGGCGATGACGCCGTAGCTCTGCGGTCCCAAAATCCGGGCGAGCACCACCGCGCAGACGATCTGGAATCCCTGCCGCGCCAAGACCGCACCAAAGCTCCACCGGACGCCGCGGGCCGTCCTGCGGGCTGTCCCGCCGGGTGGCTGGCCATCCCGGCCGGAACCACTCTGGCCGGCCATGTTGCCGCCGGCTCCCGGCGTGGCTTCGCCGGCGCGGCCAGCGGTGTTGCCTGTCACCGCCGCCTGCCAGCGGCGGCGGGCCGGGCGGCGTCGCCGGGCTTGACGAATTGCGTCGGGACCATCACGACGTCGGACCCGGCGAGGACCGGCAGATGCTGCCCAGCAGTGTTCATCATGCCCCTATGGATCCGTGACCGCGGCGGAAAGTCACCCTGCGGCGGGGGCCGGGGACTGCTGCTCGCAGAACCTCCGATCCAGCCACTGAAACGAGTTGCTGGGACCTCCGGATCCGCTCTGGCTTAGGGCAAGACTACGGCCGACATCCCTGTTTGGCTAGGATTCGCAGGGCCCGCCCCGACCGCGGGCAAACACGTGTCGCGAAAAAGCTTCCTTAGGGAAGTTTTGCGGTAAATAATGGGCCTTCAGGAGACCATGAAGTACCGTGCCGGTGCAGGCATGGCGTGGAAGCCGCATGGGGGTTCCTTTGGAGCTAGCAGAATACGGACGCGCGATTGTGCGCGGCTGGTGGATCGTGCTTTTGTGTATGGTGGTCGGCCTCGCCGCCGCGGCGTTTGTCACCGCCCGGACACCGCCGGTCTATCAGAGCAGCGTCAGGTTTTACGTGGTCTCAGCGCAGGGCCCGGGCCAGTCGGCGCTCCAGGCCCTCGAACTCTCCCGCGGGCGCATCGCCGGGTTCGCCGGCCTCGCGAAGAGCGATAAGTTCGCTGATGTGCTCGGACGGAACAGCAACACCGGCCTGTCGGCCCGGGAAATCTCCGAGAGCATCAGCGCCACCGGTGACCAGGCGACGCTCATGCTCTCCATCGTGGTCAGCCTGCCGGATCAGCCCAGGGCCCTGGCGGTCGCCCGGACGGTTGTCGACAACCTGGGAACCGCGGTCAGCGAAGTGGAGGCCGCCCGAACGGCGTCGGGCAGCGGACAGACGGTACTGAACCTGGTGGGCGGGCCCACCGTGGAAACTGTACCGGTGTCACCCCACGTCGGTTTGAACCTCGCGCTCGGAACGCTTTTAGGCTTCGGCGCCGGCGTGGTGATTGCCGTCTCGCGCCGGCTGACGGACAAGACGCTCGGGACTGCCGAGCAAGTGCAGGAGGCCTCAGGACGTCCCCTGCTTGCACGCATCCCCCTCAGCGCCGACGCCCGAAAAGCAAGCCGGATTCTTGAACAGCGCCAGGTCTCCCTTCTTGACGAGGCCGGACGCCGGCTCCGGACGAACATCGATCACTTTCCCGGTATGCCGGCTTCCGGCGTTGTCGTTGTTACCTCGGCACGGGTAGGGGACGGTAAATCCTGTGTGGCGCTGGTGCTGGCCCAGGCCTGGGCGGAGGCCGGTGAACGAGTCCTGCTGGTGGAAGGCGACCTCCGCACCCCAAGACTCGCGGCCGAGCTGGCGCTCGCCAACGGGCTCGGCTTCGCGGATCTCCTGGCCGGACGTACCTCGCTGGCCGACGTCATACAGCCGACAGTGATGGAGAGCCTCCAGGTCGTCGCCGCCGGCACGGTTCCGGCCTACCCCACGGAGCTGCTGCGCAGCCCGGCGGCGGGCTCGGCGCTGGCGGAGATGCGGACGAAGTACAGCCGGGTGATCGTCGATGCACCGGCCATGCAGCCTTACAGCGACGCGGCACTGCTGGCGGCCAAGGCGGACTGCACTGTCGTCGTCGTCATGCACCGGCGGGTGACTCCGGAATTGCTGAAAGCGGCGGTCCGGAACCTCGAGCTGGTCAATAGCAAGATCGCCGGGGTGGTGTTCAATGCTCTTCCCGCGCGGCTCTCGGAAGCCTACAAACAGCCATCCGAACGGTTCCGGACCCAGGAGCAAACGACGGACTGGGCGCCGCTTGAGATGCCGGCGGAACCTCCGGTCCCACACGCCTCTCCCCGGCGGTGACCGGTGAGCCGCCACGATCCCGCCGCTGAACAAAGCATTGCCCCGGGCCGGGTGGTCTGAATGCAGCTCGCCCTCTGGATCGGACTATGCCTGACGGCCGCCTTCCTGCTCCGTACGCGGGCAAGGGTGCCGATCGGGGCTGTCCTGTGCCTATGGATGCTGGTGCCCGCTGTGGGTTCTTCGCTCATCACCGGAGTGAGCTCCGGGCCGTTGTCGGTCCACGCCGCGACGTGGCTTGTGCTATCGGTCTTCCTGATCCGGATGCTCCACGACCCGTGGAGCGTCCAGACCGCGCTCGCCCGGCACTTCTTCCTTTTCCTCACCCTTGGGGTGGTGATGACGGCTGCCTTCCTGGCCTCGGCGATGTCGAGCGCCGGCGGGGGGATGGTGCTGCTTGTGGATCAGATCGTGGTTCCGGTTCTGTTCTGCCTGCTGCTGCTGGCGGAAGCCGACAGGGCGGGGGGGCTCGTGACAGGCCTCCGCACGCTGATACTGGCCCTCGTGGCGTTCGTCTGTGTCATCGCAGTCGCCCAGTGGCTGACTCACAGCTACCTGTTTTATGAGTCCGGCTACAGCAACGTGTACTGGTTCGGCCGAAACTCTGGCCGATGGATGGCCACCCTGGACCAGCCGCTGGCTTTGTCGCTCGCCATTTCGCTCGCGGCGCCCCTCGTAACCGGGCTGAAGCAGGCCTGGCTGCAGGCCTTGATGCTGGCCCTGATGGTGGTCGGCGTCCTCATCACGCAGTCCCGTGTGGGGCTTGCCGCGCTTGCCGTGACCGTGGCTGCAACGTTGCTGCTGGCCAGAATGCGCGCCTGGATCAAGGCGGTGATGGTGGTGGGGGCCGCCGCGGCCACCGCCGCGATCATGGTCTCTCCGCTCATCGCAGGGGTGGCGGCCAGGGTTGTCAACGACTCCGGTTCGGCGCAAGCCCGGAGCCTGGCCCTCGACTATTTCCTCAGTCGCTGGAACGCCTACGCACTGGCCGGTGACGGCATCGGCTCCAGCTATCGGCTGGCCACCCAGGTGGGGCTGGAGACCAGCTTCGAGAACCCCATCCTGATGTACAGCATCGACTTCGGCATCGTCTTTGCCCTGCTCTATTTCGGATCGATGGCCGTGATCGTGATCCGCAAGGGTCCCGGGAACGGCTACAAGGGCCTGATGCTGGCCGGAGTTATGGCCGTCGTCATTCCGCAGACCTACAGCTCCCTCGCCACCCGTTCCGCGGCCGGCATCCTCGTCTGGACGCTTCTGGCCATGGTCATCATCGCCGGGGATGAGGCGCAGGATCGCGCCCGCGGGCAACGTGCCGGGCAGACGCACGACGAGGCAGCCGCAGCGGACACCGCCCGGCCACCCGGCGCCCTGACGCCGGCCGGACCCGCAGGCTGACGATGATCGCCCGCCGGCTGTTGGTGGGGCCATCTCCGTGCCGAAGAATTACGACGACGGCCCCGGTCGAGTGCCGCGGCGTACGGCTCGGCGGTGTGGCCGCTGAAGACGGCTGCGAGAACGTGGGATAATTAGGATTAATCTGTGTAACGTATTAGCCCGTGCCCTGCCGGCGGACCGGGTGCGTCGCAGCGAAGCCGATCCAGGAGTCCCGCTATGGTTGCCACCCCCGCCCATCTCCTCCGCTCAGCCCGGGCGCTGGGCAACGAGGAGGTCTTGCGGATCCGCAACGACTTCCCCATCCTGAACCAGACCGTCAACGGCAGGCCGCTGGTCTACCTGGATTCCGGGGCCACCTCGCAGAATCCCCTCAGCGTGCTGGAAGCAGAGCAGGAATTCTACGAACAGCGGAACTCGGCCGTGCATCGCGGCGCGCACCACCTCGCGGTGGAGGCCACCGAAGCCTTCGAGGACGCCCGGGAAACGGTGGCGGCCTTCATCGGGGCCGCTCCGGATGAACTCATCTGGACCTCCAACGCCACCGAGGGGCTGAATCTGCTCAGCTACTCGTTCCTCAACGCCTCCCTCCCCGGCGCGGCCCCCGAAGCCGCCCGCTTTGCCCTCTCAGCCGGTGACGAACTCGTAGTCACCGAGATGGAGCACCACGCCAACCTGATTCCCTGGCAGCAACTGGCCGAGCGGACCGGGGCCAGCCTGAAGTTCATTCCGGTCGATACAAACGGGGCCCTGGACCTGGACGCCGCTGGCCGGATCATCACCGGCCGGACGCGCGTCCTCGCTTTCACCCACGCCTCCAACGTCCTGGGCACCATTAACCCGGTGGATACCCTGGTGGGGCTGGCCCGTGCCGCCGGGGCCCTCGTGGTGCTGGACGCCTGCCAGTCCGCACCGCACCTGCCGCTGGACGTCAAGGCCCTGGGCGTGGACTTCGCCGTCTTCTCCGGTCACAAGATGCTGGCGCCGACGGGAATCGGCGGACTGTACGGCCGCTCTGAGCTGCTCAACGCCATGCCGCCCTTCCTGACCGGCGGCTCGATGATCACCTCCGTGACGATGGAGCGTGCCGGGTTCCTGCCCAGCCCGCAGCGCTTCGAGGCCGGAACCCAGCGGATCTCGCAGGCAGTGGCCCTCGCGGCCGCCGCCAACTACCTGAGCGAAACAGGGCTCTCCCGCATCCACGCCTGGGAATCGGAGCTGGGGCAGCGGCTTGTGGAAGGGCTCGAAGCGATCCCGGGGATCCGGGTGCTCGGTCCGGCGGCGGGGCGGGAGCGGATCGGCCTGGCAGCCTTCGACGTCGAGGATGTCCACGCGCACGACGTCGGGCAGTTCCTGGACAGCCGGGGGATCGCGGTCCGGGTTGGCCACCACTGTGCCCAGCCCCTGCACCGCCGGCTCGGCCTGACGGCGAGCACACGTGCCAGCACCTACCTGTACAACACCACCGACGATGTGGACGCGTTTCTCGACGCTGTCGCCGGTGTCCGCGGATACTTCACAGCCTGAGGACGGCAGTACATGAGTCTCGACCAGCTTTATCAGCAGATCATCCTGGAACACTCCAAGTCGCGGCACGGCAGCGGACTGGCCGGAACGGCCGTTCCCGGCGGCGCGAGCAGCGGCCAGTCACACCAGCTCAATCCGGTCTGTGGGGACGAGATCACCGTCCGCGTCTCCGTGGCCGACGGAAAGGTCAGCGAACTCCGCTGGGACGGCGACGGCTGTTCGATCTCGATGGCGTCGGCCTCTGTCCTGACCGACCTGGCGGAAGGCCTGACGGCGGCGGAGCTGCAGACCGTGATCGGCAGCTTCCGTGAAGTGCTGCGCTCCCGCGGCAAGGTGGCCGCCGATCCTGAGGTGCTGGGGGATGCCGCCGCGTTTGAGGGTGTGGCCCGCTACGCAGCCCGGGTCAAGTGCGCCATGCTCTCCTGGGTTGCCGCCGAGGACGCGCTCGGGCAGGCGCTGTCGAACTAAGGCGCTGTCGAACCGGGGCGCCGTCCTACTGACAACCTGTCTCGGACTGGCCGCCTGTCGAGGACGAAAGGTCAGGGCCGGCCGAGGCCCCGGTAGGTCCAGCCTGCGGCCCGCCACTTGGCCGGGTCCAGGACATTGCGGCCGTCGAGGATCCGCGGCGCCGTCACGAGCGCCTTCGTGTTATGCGGATCGAGATCCCGGTACGCCTTCCATTCGGTCAGCAGCAACACGGCGTCGGCCTTGTGCAGGGCGGCCTCGAGGTCCGGTTCCATCTGAAGCTCCGGGAAGCGTTTGGCTGCGTTCGTCAGCGCCTGCGGGTCCGTGACGGTCACGACGGCGCCCTGGAGCTGAAGCTGCGCGGCAGCACTCAGGGCCGGCGAATCGCGGACGTCATCGCTTTCCGGCTTGAAAGCCGCACCCAGCACGGCAATCCGCTGGCCCATCAGGGAGCCGCCGCAGAGCTCGCGGGTCAGTTCCACCACCCGGGTCCGGCGGCGCATGTTGATCGCGTCGACCTCGCGCAGGAAGGTCAGTGCCTGGTCCGCTCCGAGCTCGCCGGCGCGGGCCATGAACGCCCGGATGTCCTTGGGCAGGCAGCCGCCGCCGAATCCGATCCCGGCGTTGAGGAACTTCCTTCCGATCCGGTCATCGAGCCCGATCGCGTCCGCGAGACGCGTGACATCGGCCCCGGTGGCCTCGCAGACCTCGGCCATGGCGTTGATGAAGGAGATCTTGGTGGCGAGGAAGGAGTTGGCCGCGGTCTTGACCAGCTCCGCCGTCGCATAGTCCGTCACGAGCCGCGGCGTGCCGGCGGCGAGGGGAATCTCGTAAAGCCGGTCCAGCACGGCGACGGCGGGATTGTCTTCGCTGCCGTCCGGCACTCCGTAGACGAACCGGTCCGGGTTCAGTGTGTCCGTGACCGCATGGCCTTCGCGGAGAAACTCGGGGTTCCAGACCAGGGTGGCGCCGGGCTCCGTTTCCGCGATGACCTCGGCGAGCCGCGCGGCGGTGCCGACCGGCACCGTGGACTTTCCCGCGATCACATCGCCGGGCGAGACATGGGCAGCCAGTGATTCGACGGCCGCGTCGACGAAGCGCAGGTCGGCACCGTTTTCGCCACGTTTCTGCGGGGTCCCCACGCAGATGAAATGGATCTCCGAGCCCCGGGCGGCCGACATATCGGTGGTGAACCGCAGCCGTCCCGATTCTTCGAGTTCGGTCAGGAGATCGTCCAGCACCGGCTCGTAAAAGGGCGCATGGCCACCGGAGAGTTGGGCCACCTTGTTTTCGTCAACATCGATGCCCACCACATCGTGCCCTAGCTTCGCCATGCACGCCGCATGGACCGCGCCGAGATACCCGCAACCAATAACCGAGATCCGCATAATTCCGATGTCCTCCCCGCTGGGTGTGTTCACAAGAGCAAGATCTGATCACAGCGTACGTGCCGGGGCGGGGTTTCGCACAGCTGCCCGGCGCGCCACGACATACAGGACCAGCAGGATCAACAGGGCGCCGAGCGTGGCGCCGGCGGTGTTGGCCAGGACATCCGCCAGCGACGGGTAGCGGGCCGGCAGGAAGGCGAACTGTGCCAGTTCAATGAGGCAGGACATCAGCAGCCCTGTGGCGGCTCCGACCCACCAGTAGACCGGGCCCATGATCCAGACCACCAGTGCCCCCAGCGGCATAAACAGCAGGACATTGGAGGCGGCCTCCACCAAACCATAGTCAACCCAGTCGGGGACACCCCAGCGGTGCAGCCTGCGCAGCACTTTCATCACCAGCTCGCCTCCGGCGCCACGGTCCACCGGGGTCGGCCAGAAGGTGATGAAGCCCAGGATCAAGACGTAGGCGCCGAGTTCCCAGGTGGCGACGCGATGGGGTTTCATGGTCACCCCTTTCCCAAGGCACTTTAGAAGGCACTGACGTTCCTGATTCTAGCGCCGGGTTCACAGCAAATGATGGCCGTTGTCCAGGATCCGCCGCCGACGGCCGGACAGTATGTCGGACAGCCGGCCCGGTCAGCCGAACAGGCCGGCAATCCCGATCGCCGCCGTCGCCGCCCCGAGCAGCATCGAGATGCCCACCAGGACGATATGGACGGTGAGGAAGCGGGTGGCCTTCCCACCGGCGTCGCGGGACCTCGGATCCTTCATCACCCGGCGTAGGAACTGCGGCCAGACGGCCAGGGACCAGGCGCCGGCCACGATCAGGACGATGGCCAGGACCGCCGGCAGCCCCATCCGCTAGTGGCTTTCCAGCCAGGCCTGGGCCTGGCTCGACTGGATGTTCAGGGCCTTGCCCACCATCGGCTCAGCCGCTTCCGCGATCTTGCCGCCCAGGAACGGCACCGAGGACGTGACAGTGCCCTCAAGCTCGATCCGGGTGCTCCCGCCGTCGGCGACCAGGCGCTGGACGGCATTGACGTCCAGGGGTGCGCCGGACACCTTCAGGGTGATGTTGCTCTGCCGGGACCCGTCCGGGGCCGGGGCATCCCAGGCCTCGAGCTGGGTCACTTTCAGGCTTTCGCCGACGAACTTCCGGGCCATCTCCGGCATCCGGGTGGTGGGGATGGTCCGCACCGTGGTGGTGCTGAAGGCGCCGGCAGGATCGCCGTCGACGGCGAAGGACTCAAGGGTGCCGCCGACGAGTTCACTCGTGTGGCGCAGGAAATCCTCGTTCACAAACACGGCGGTGACGCGGTCAACGCTGTGCGGAAGGGTGGTGGATGCACTCAATGCCATGGGGGTCCTCCGTGGGGTGGAACTGGTCGTTTCGGGCTCCGAACATCCTACGGGGTTGGCGCGGCCGGCTCCGATTCCTCATCCTGGAGGGCCTTCGCCGCGGCCGTGATGTTCCGCGACATGGCAGGGAAGATCAGGCTGTGGAACGGCAGCACCGCGAGCCAGTACAGGCGCCCGCTGAGACCTTTCGGGAAGAAGATCGCCCGCTGCCGGTAACGGCTGCCGGTTCCCTCCGGCTCCACCGACAGCTCCAGCCAGGCCCGGCCCGGTGCCCGCATTTCGGCGCGCAGCCGGAGCAGGCGGCCGCGGTCGATCCGCTCCGCCCGCCACCAGTCCACCACTTCGCCTTCGGCCAGCAGATGCGGGTGCCGCCGTCCGCGCAGCAGCCCGGCTCCGCCGGTGAGCTTGTCAAGCCAGCCGCGGACGCGCCAGGCCAGCGGCATGGAATACCAGCCGTTCTGCCCCCCGATCCCTTCAATGATGGTCCAGACGTGCTTTGGGGCCACGTCGCTGGAGAAGCTGCGCTCGTCGAGGTAGACGCGGTGGCCGGCCCAGTCCGGGTCGCTGGGGAGCGGATCGGCGTCGGCTCCCGCGCTGGCCCAGGTGGTTGCCACCTGCCCGTCGCGCTCCTTCCCCAAAGCCAGCGCCACCGCGCGCCGGTACGTGGTGAGTCCGCCTTCCGGTGCGGGAATGAAAGTATCGATGTCATGTTCGCGGGCGACGGCGTCGTGCTGGAGGGACTCCACCAGCGGCAGGGACATTGATAACGGAATCGGCGTGGTCAACGCGACCCACATGCCCGCCAGCTTGGGCGCAGGAATGGGGAGCGCCAGCACCACGCGGTACGGGAGCCCGGCCTCCGCGGCGTATTCCTGCATCATGCCCGCGTAGCTGAGGACCTGACGGCAGCCGATGTCGAAGGTACGGTTGATCGGGCCGTCAAGCTCTGCGGCGCCGACGAGGTAGTGCAGCACGTCCCGAACCGCGATCGCCTCGATCTTGTTGCGCACCCAGCTGGGTGCGGGCATGAGGGGCAGCGTCTCGGACAGGTGCCGGATCATCTCGAACGACGCCGAACCGGAGCCGATCACGACGCCTGCCTGATAGACAACGGCGTCCACCGGGCTGTCCAGGAAGACCTTTCCCACCGCCTCGCGGGAGCGCATGTGGGTGGACAGCTCGGCATTGGCCGGGTGCAGGCCGCCCAGGTAAACGATCCGATCCACGCCGGCGTCCCCGGCCGCCTTCGCGGCCGTCTCGGCCATCGCCTTTTCCTTCGACTCGAAGCCCGACCCGGCCGCCATGGAATGGACCAGATAGTAGAGGACATCGACGCCGTCCAGGGCCGCGCGCAAAGCAGCACCGTCGTCGAGGCTGCTCTGGATCACCTCCACGTCCTCCAGCCACGGCACCCCGGCGATCTTGGCCGGTGTCCGCACCAGGACCTTCACTGTGTGCCCGGCCTCCAGCAGCCGGGGGACCAGCCGCCCGCCGATGTAGCCGGTGGCGCCGGTGACGAGAACCGATCGTGGATTGTCGCTCATGGAGTCTCCTCAGGGGGTGGAACAGCCTGGACAGCAAGCTTAGCAATCACGTGAGACCGTCAGGGAAAGCCGTGACCCGGCGCTGCCGCGCTCTGGCTTTCAGGCCCCGCCGGGGCACATGGAACAACAGATCTCACTCCGGTGCGGCTCGATGGAGGCATTCATTGTGGTGAAACATCGCAATATCCGAGGGAAAGAAGGCAACCTCCCGGTTGAAGGAAGGCGCCGGGGGCCACCCGCATATTCGCGGCCGGCGCCCTCGTACTCCTGCTCAGCTCCGGAATTGTCCCTTCTGTGCTGGCGCCCGCCGTTTCGGCGGCGCCCACGGTCAGGAATTCACCCTCAACGCAGGCGACATGCGGTTCATTCTGAAGCAGATCAAAATCACTGAAAATCACGCCACTAAGGAGGACGCCGAGGGCGACGATGTCCCCGGCCAGCCGCTCATGGGCTCCGGGCCCAATCAGATCGCAAACCCCCTGCTGCCCTACGGCCTCCGAACAGCGGACGGCTCGGAGAACAACCTGGTGGCAGGCCAGAATGATTTTGGATCCGCAGGCCGGGTCTTCCCCCGCTCCGGCCGGCTCTGGCTCTGCCCGAACAACGGTGCCGGTGACTGGGCCACCCGCTTTGACCTTGGCGGAGGCTGCAGCCCCGTGACGGCCATCCTGTAGCCGCCAGCTCAACAGGAAGGTCCTCCGCAGCCCGTAAGCGAAGCGGGGGACCTTCCGTGTTCGGCGAAGTAAAGGGTGATGGGTGGACGCCACGCCGCCGTCGAACGTGGCCGCCGGCGGCATGGAGAACGTCTCCGGAGCGCATTGGCCGGGCGCCCTGGCACCGGGAAAGACCACGGTCGGCCGCCTGCTTGGCTGGGGCTGACGCAGTCCCGGAATCGTGGCGAAGGGTGGGTTCCGGAACGTGTTTTAAGGGTTTTCCCAAGCTGTCCCCAACACAGTGGTCGAACGGGCAACCGCGGTTGCAGCGGTTTCCTTCGATGACAAGGGGATGGTTTTAATGGCTCAGACTAAGATTCGTCGCAGCCCAAACTCAGAGGGGCAGCGGCACTTGCTTCGGAAGGTGGTGACGGGGCTGGCCGCCGGGGCCATGCTGGCAACTGTGATGTCGGTTCCGGCCGGCGCGGCATTGTCCCAGACAGGACCCATCGATCCAGTCCATGGCTTCCCGGCCTGGTACACGGACACGAACGGTATCCAGCTTGAACTCTGTCTGGATGGACCGATGTGTCTCGCCACCGATGGGCGGCCGGATCCCGAGGCTGCCGTGAGTTTCCCCGGGAACTTCCCCGGAGAGGCCTTCTGGTGGGCCGGCGAGGCCGGTATTACCACGGCGACGACGGATGCCTTCCTGGGAATGGCGCAGGAAGCTGCGTTTGCCAATGAGGCGCCGGTTGACGGTGACCAG
Source organism: Pseudarthrobacter sp. HLT1-7 (assembly GCF_059383435.1). Taxonomy (NCBI): domain Bacteria; kingdom Bacillati; phylum Actinomycetota; class Actinomycetes; order Micrococcales; family Micrococcaceae; genus Pseudarthrobacter; species Pseudarthrobacter sp. HLT1-7. The sequence continues at coordinate 215,033 of NZ_JBWZCH010000005.1, forward strand.
GTGGCGTTCAGCCGGGTACGGATCCGGATCGATGGCCTGCGCGCTGGCGCAAGCGTTACGGTGACTCATCCCTATGGATCAGGAACATTTGTTGCTGATGCGCTTGGGTCCGTTAATGAGACAGAGGACATTGGTTGCTTTGACGTACCTTGCTCGGCCGCAGGCTTCGACCGCGCGCTGAACGGCAGCGTTGGTCCGTTCCTGCGGTGGACTTCGGGTGCACCGGAGGGTTTCCTCGGAGACCCGGCCGTTAACCACGCAGTAACAGGCAGCCCGCGTAATACGAACTTCTTCCGGGTGGAAGGTCAGAATGTCGGTGGCCCCGGCGTCAACACCATCCAGACCAACTTGTTCGCCATCCAGGGCAAGCTCGCCCGCCCACTCGTCGACGTTCCGCCGTTGTCGATGCGGTTGAATGATTTCAACCGTGACGGCGACACGGATGTGATCGCCAGGGACGCTTCGGGGCAGCTGTGGCTTTACCCGGGCACGGGAACGGGGGACTGGTTAACCCGGATCAACCTCGGTGGCGGCTGGAATGTCATGACCTCCATCGTCAGTGCCGGAGATTTCAACGGCGACGGCGATGCGGACGTTGTCGCCCGGGACACGAACGGGCAGCTGTGGCTGTACCGGGGCACCGGAACCGGCGGCTGGCTCCAGCGCCAGAACATGGGCGGGGGCTGGAACGTGATGACTTCCATCGTTGCTCCGGGTGATTTCAACGCCGATAACCGGGCGGACCTGATCGCCAGGGACGGCAGCGGAAGGCTCTGGCTCTACCCGAACAACGGCGCCGGCGACTGGTTGACCCGCGTTGACCTGGGTGCTGGCTGGAACGTCATGAGTTCCATCGTGGCACCCGGTGACTTCAACTCCGACGGCAAGGTGGACCTGATCGCCCGCGACAGCAGCGGTGTGCTGTGGCTCTACCCCGGCAACGGGCGGAACGAATGGTTCACCCGCAAGAGTCTCGGGACCGGCTGGAACACCCTGAACGCCATCACCGCTCCGGGTGACATGAACGGCGACAGCAGGCCCGACGTCATTGCCCGCGACACCTCCGGCCGGCTCTGGCTCTACCCGAACAACGGTGCCGGTGACTGGGCCACCCGCATCGACCTTGGCGGAGGCTGGAGCCCCATGACGGCCATCCTGTAGCCGCCAGCTCAACAGGAAGGTCCTCCGCAGCCCGTAAGGGAAGCGGGGGACCTTCCGTGTTCCCGCCTGGTCATGCGCCCGATGCGGATCGGCTTCCGGCCTGCGATGTAGGCTTGGATGGCCCGGGATTCTCACGAATTCCGGCTATTCGTGTTGCCTGCACCCCAGTGATCCCATCAGGAGATTTCGCCATGAGCCTTAACGGCCCCTCTCTCACCGGTTTGCGCCGCGTCCTCGCCGACGACCGGAATTACGCCCGGGTCAAGGCCGAGGCCGCCCGCGGTTTCGCTGCCCGCAGCGAGGACTACCAGATCAGCGCCCCGGCGGGAATGCGGTCCGCCCTGCTCGCCGAAATGGTTGACGGCCTCACCGCCTCAGCCGTTGGGGACACCGGCCCGGCCCCCGTCGTCCTCGCCGTCACCGCCACCGGACGTGAAGCCGAAGACCTGGCCGCGGCACTGCGCGCCTTCCTGCCGGCAGAGATGATCGCAGAGTTTCCCAGCTGGGAAACCCTGCCGCATGAGCGGCTCTCGCCGCGCTCGGACACCGTGGGACGGCGGCTGTCCGTGCTGCGCCGGCTCGCCCACCCGGAATCCCCGGCCGGCGCGCTCCGCGTCGTGGTGGCCCCGGTTCGCGCCGTCGTCCAGCCGATCGTCGCGGGTCTTGGCGACCTGGTGCCTGTCACTCTCAAGGTGGGCCAGGAGGTGCCTTTCAGCAGCGTTGTGCGGAGTCTCGCCGACGCCGCCTACGCCCGCGTGGACATGGTCACCCGCCGCGGCGAGTTCGCGGTCCGCGGCGGGATGCTGGACGTCTTCCCGCCCACCGAGGACCACCCCGTCAGGGTCGAGTTCTTCGGCGATGACGTGGATCAGATGCGCTGGTTCGCCGTCGCCGACCAGCGCTCGCTGACGGCTCCCGGGGTGCAGCACCCCACCGAACTCCATGCCCCGCCGTGCCGCGAAATCCTGATCACCCCCTCGGTGATGTCCCGCGCCGCGACGCTGAAGTCCCAGCTCCCGGCCGCCGCGGACATGCTGGAGAAGATCGCCGGGGGGATCGCCGTCGAAGGCATGGAATCGTTGGCCCCCGTGCTGGTGGACGCCATGGTCCCGTTCCTCGACCAGCTCCCGGCCGGTTCCATCTCCGTGGTGATCGAACCCGAAAAGGTCCGGACCCGCGCCCACGACCTCGCCGCCACCAACGAAGAGTTCCTCGAGGCGGCCTGGTCCACGGCGTCCGACGGCGGCACGGCGCCTTTGGTGCTGGACACGGGGTTGAGCTCCGCCGCCTCCGTTGCCCTGCACTCCGCCAGCTTCCGGTCGTTGACTGAGACCCGCTCCGCGGCACTCGCGCACGGCGTCTCCTGGTGGTCCATCACCTCGCTCGCCACCGACGAGGAATTATTACCCGACGTGGACGTGCTCAACCTGCACGCCCGGGAACCCCGCGGCTACCAGGGCGATGTGGCCGAAATGATGGACTTCATCGGCTCCCGCGTCCGGGACCAGTGGCGGATCGTCGTCGTCACCGCAGGCCCCGGCCCGGCGCAGCGCCTCGCCGAACTCTTCCACGACGCCGACATCCCGTGCGCCCGGGTGGAATCGCTCGACGACGATCCCCAGGCCGGGCTGATCGAGGTGACCACCGCCGCCGTCGGACGCGGTTTTGTCCTGGATTCACTCAAGCTCGCGCTGCTGACCGAGGCCGATCTGCTGGGGCGCACCTCGGCCGGGTCCACGAAGGACATGCGCCGGATGCCGTCGAAGCGGCGGAACGCCGTCGACCCCCTGCAGCTGCAGGCCGGCGACTCCGTGGTGCACGAACAGCACGGCATCGGCCGGTTTGTGGAGCTGATCCAGCGGAAGGTGGCTGGTGGGGGCGACGGCGTGCGCGAATACCTCGTCCTGGAGTACGCGCCGTCCAAGCGCGGCGCACCGGGTGACCGGCTCTTTGTGCCCACCGACCAGCTGGACCAGGTCACGCGGTACGTCGGCGGGGACACCCCGGCGCTAAGCAAGATGGGCGGCGCGGACTGGGCCAGCACCAAGTCCAGGGCGCGGAAGGCAGTCAAGGAAATCGCCGGCGAGCTGATTCGGCTGTACTCGGCCCGGATGGCCTCCCGTGGCTACGCCTTTGGCCCGGACACCCCGTGGCAGCGCGAACTCGAGGAAGCCTTCCCCTATGTGGAGACCCCGGACCAGCTGACCACCATCAACGAGGTCAAGGCGGACATGGAGCGCGAAATCCCGATGGACCGGCTGATCTCCGGCGACGTCGGCTACGGCAAGACCGAGATCGCGGTCCGGGCGGCCTTCAAGGCGGTCCAGGACGGCAAACAGGTCGCGATCCTGGTGCCCACCACGCTGCTCGCCCAGCAACATTACGAGACCTTCACCGAGCGGTTCTCCGGGTTCCCGCTGGTGGTTAAGCCGCTGTCCCGCTTCCAGGGCAGCAAGGAGACCAAGGAGACGGTCGAAGGGGTCAGGAACGGCTCCGTCGACGTCGTGATCGGCACCCACCGGCTGCTGTCCAAGGACTTCGCGTTCAAGGACCTGGGCCTGGTGGTGGTGGATGAGGAGCAGCGCTTCGGCGTCGAGCACAAGGAAGCGCTGAAGAAGATGCGCACCAACGTGGACGTCCTGGCCATGAGCGCCACCCCGATTCCCCGGACCCTGGAAATGTCGCTCACCGGCATCCGCGAAACCTCCACGCTGGCCACCCCGCCGGAAGAACGCCACCCGGTGCTGACCTATGTGGGCCCGTACACGGACAAGCAGACGTCCGCCGCGATCCGCCGCGAGCTGATGCGCGAAGGCCAGGTGTTTTTTGTCCACAACCGGGTCTCCACGATTGACCGTACCGCCGCGAAGATCCGCGAGCTCGTCCCGGAGGCGCGGGTGGAGGTGGCGCACGGGCAGATGTCCGAGAGCCGGCTGGAACAGATCATCGTGGATTTCTGGGAGAAGCGCTTCGATGTGCTTGTCTGCACCACCATCATTGAGACCGGCCTGGACATCTCCAACGCCAACACCTTGATCGTGGACGGCGCGGACAAGTACGGCCTCTCCCAGCTGCACCAGCTGCGCGGACGCGTGGGACGCGGCCGCGAACGCGCCTACGCCTACTTCCTGTACCCCGCAGAGAAGCCGCTGGGCGAGGTGGCGCTGGAACGGCTCAAGGCCGTCGCCACGCACAACGAACTCGGCGCCGGCATGCAGCTGGCCATGAAGGACCTCGAAATCCGCGGCGCCGGCAACCTGCTCGGCGGCGAGCAGTCCGGCCACATCCAGGGCGTCGGCTTTGACCTTTACATCCGGCTGGTCGGCGAAGCCGTGGCGGACTACCGGGGCGAGGCCGAGGAGAAGGCCGCCGACATGAAAATCGAGCTGCCGGTCAACGCACACCTGCCGCACGACTATGTGCCGGGCGAACGGCTGCGGCTCGAGGCGTACCGCAAGCTCGCCGGGGCCATCACCTACGAGGCGATCGGTGAGGTCCTCGCCGAGCTCGTGGACCGTTACGGCGAGCTGCCGCTGCCGGCGACGAACCTGATCGACGTCGCCCGCTTCCGGGTGGGCGCCCGCGAAGCCGGGCTCAGCGACGTGGCGCTGCAGGGCAACTTCATCAAGTTCTCCCCGGCGCAGCTGCCGGAGTCCAAGCTTATGCGGCTCACCCGGATGTACCCGGGCTCGCAGGCCAAGCCGGCACTGGACGCGGTGCTCATCCCTAAGCCCAAGACGGCACGGATCGGTGGCCGGGACCTGCAGGACGCCGAGATCCTCGACTGGGCCAACGGCGTCATCCGCAACATCTTCGCCGACGCTGCCGTCCCGGTGTCACCGGCGGTGAGCTGACCCGTGATGGGAGGACACCACGCCGCGTCGGGAGCCGCGGCGTGGGTGGCCATTGCCTCGACCGGGCCGTACACGCTGGGCTGGTACCCGCTGGACGCCACCGGGATCGTGATCGGCGGGATGGCGACGGCGGGGACGGCCCTGGTCTGCGACTGGGACCACCGTTCCAGCACTGTGGCGCACTCGCTGCCGCCGTTGTCGAACCTGATTGCCGTCGGCATCGAAAACGCCTCCGGCGGGCACCGGCAGGGCACCCACTCGGTGCTGGGCGCCGGGCTCTTCGTCCTGCTGGCCGCGATGGCGGCGCAGCTGCAGCTGCAGACCGACTGGGGGCTGCTGTCCGTCGGCGCGGGTCTGCTGTGCATGTTTATGATCAACATCGCAGCCAAGGCGCTGAAGCTGTTTCCCAAGTACGGCTGGCTCAGCAACTGGATCTTCGCGGTGGCGATGGCCGGGCTGGTGACCTGGTTTGCGCCGCACCAGTGGACCTGGCTGCCCGTTTCCATGCTCACCGGGGTGCTGGTCCACATCGTGGGGGACATGATCACCACCGGGGGAGTGCCGCTGCTGTGGCCGCTCGTGATCAAGCCGCCGAAGTTCCTGCGCAGGCTGCCGCTGATCAAGAATGTCTGGAAGGCCAACGGGGCGTTCTCCATTCCGCTGCTGGGCCGCGCCGGCTCGCGGCGGGAATGGTTTGTGCTGATCCCGGTCAGCGCCTACGCCATGATCGGCATGTTCGGCGCGGCGCTGGCCCTGGCCGAGGCGCATGTCCCGGCCGCCGTGGCAATGGGCACGGCGCTGGTGCAGAGCCTGTTCGGGCTGGCAGCCGGCGCATAGCAGCGGTTGTTAAATGACTGAAGCTCCGGCGAACCGGAGCTTCAGTCGTTTTTAGGATGTTGTTGCCGGCGCTTAGATCTCGCCGGCGGAATCCGAGCGGCCCAGAATCGTCTGCGGGATCCAGAACGCCGCAGCGAAGAGTGCCAGGCAGGCGACCATCGGCCACGGGTTGCCCAGCGTCAGGAAGGACAGCGAGTAGAGCGAACCGAGGAATAGGGCCATCATCAGGACGAAGAGGATGATGGTGGATCCGAGGGGGTTCTCGGTCTGCGGCGTCTGCTGGGTCCTGGCGGTGTTGCTGGACATTCGTTCCTCCTCGGCCCCTGGGGGGCTCAAAACTGTGGCGGCTGCCGGTGCGGATCAGTACGCGGATGAACCCTGTTCACCTTTGACGATCGCGATGCCGGAGCTGGCGCCAATGCGTGTTGCACCTGCAGCAATCATAGCCTGTGCGTCCGCGAGCGAACGCACACCGCCGGAGGCCTTGACGCCGAGGTCCGGACCGACCGCGCGGCGCATCAGGGCGACGTCGCCGGCGGTGGCCCCGCCGCCGTTGAACCCGGTGGATGTCTTGACGAAATCCGCTCCGGCCTCGACTGCCGCCCGGCAGGCCAGGACTTTCTGGGCATCGTCCAGCAGCGCGGTTTCGATGATGACCTTCAGGATGGCGCCGCCGTCGTGGACTGCATCGGCGACGGCCGCGATGTCATCGACCAGGGCGCCCTGATCGTTCGCCCGGGCCGCGGCGATGTTGATGACCATGTCCACCTCTTCGGCCCCGTCCAGAACAGCACCGCGGGCCTCGAAGGCCTTGACGTCGCTCGGTGTGGCGCCCAGCGGGAACCCGACCACGGAACACGTCAGCACGCCGGTGCCCTTGAGGGCCTTCTTGACCGTCTTGACCCAGATCGGGTTTACGCAGACCGACTTGAAACGGTACTCGGCAGCCTCGGCGCAGACCTTGAGGACCTCGGCCTCGTTCGCCTCCGGCTTGAGCAGGGTGTGGTCAATGAAGGAGGCAATATTGCCCTGGGTATCGGACCTTACGGGGGCAGCGGGGGTGGCGCTTCCGGCAGCGGTGGGGGCTTCGTTGCTCATGGTGGTCCCTTTCCTGGCGGGCCGTGGACTGGTAGTCCCTTGGGGCAGTCCTTCGGGGAGGCTTTGTGGGCCTGCGGACACCGCGGTATTCGTGGCTTCTCTGTTGCCCATCCTGCCACAACAGGCCTCCCGGCGGAGGGCCGGGGGCTGCCTCGGCGGGGGCCCCGAAAATGCAACGCGGGGTCACTTAGCGCCCATAAACTGCCTCGGGATGGGCGCTAAGTGACCCCGCGTTGCTCTTAGACGCGGATCCGGTAGCCGCGCTTGACTACGGTTTCCACGAGGTTCCCGTCCGGGAGGGCGGAACGCAGCCGGCTGACGGTCATGTCCAGGGCATGGACGGATCCGCGAAGTTCCAGCAGCTCGGAGAGGGATTCCCGGGACAGCACGGCCCCGCCGGCGCCCAGCAGGGCCCGGAGCAGCAGCAGCGGCGCGGGGGCCAGGTCCACGGCCGCGCCGTCGATCCGCAGCAAGCGGCCGCGCAGCTCCACGCTCCCGGAGAGCGTGTCCAGCCGGCGGACATGGTTCAGGGCCAGGTGCTCGACGACGAGCCGGATCAGGGCGCCCATCCGGAACCGTTCCGGGACCAGCGGCTGCAGGCCGGCGTCGATCAGCGGCTGGGCGGTGATGGGACCGACGACGGCGGTGGTGACCGTGGTTTTCAGGCTCTCGACGAGCTGTTTGTACAGGCCCATCTCGTGCGCCGTGCTCCACATCGCGTCAACTGCCGGGGCGCTGGTGAAGGTCAGCACGTCCAGGTTTCCGCTGCAGGCGGCCTCGATCAGCCGCGGCAGCCGGTCAGCGCCGTCGGGCTTGACCCAGCGGTACGGCGTGACCGTCAGGACGGTGGCGCCGGACATCCGCAGCCGTTCGAGCTGGCGCACGTCGGTGTAGCCGTGCAGTTGCACCGCCACGGTTTTGCCCCGCACGCCCTCAGCCAGGAGCATGTCCACCAGGGTGGCCGTGGTTTCGTCGCTGCTGATCCCGACGTCGGCCAGTCCGGCCGCGCGAACGGCCCCGCGGGCCTTCGGGCCGCGGACGAACATCCGGGCTGCGGAAAGGGTTCCCAGCAGCTCTTCGCCGATCCCGAAGCTGTCCGCGGCCTCGCACCAGCGGCGCATGCCGTAGGCGGTGGTGGCGATGCACAGCTCGGGCCGGGCGTCGATGATGGCGCGGGTGTCCTCGATCAGGCGCATGTCCTCCTGTACCGGGGCGATCTTCAGCGCCGGTGCGTGCAGCACCTCGGCTCCGCGCCGCTCCAGGGCCTCGATCAGGTCCTGGGAGCGCCGGTGCGAGGTGACCCCGATCCGGAAGCCCTCAAGGGGCTGCCCGGATTTCTCCGCGGATGATTCGCCGGATGATTCGCCAACCGCTTCACGGGCCACTTCACTCCCCGGCGGCCGGGTGGACGGTTCGGTTGACGGCCGGGCCGGCGCGATGGCGTGGAGGGCATTCACGGCTCTCACGCCCCCATCAGGGACGCGGCCAGGCGGTCGAGCTCGGCTTCCGCCTCCGCGCAGCCCCGGTTGGCCTCGGCCACCCCGACGACGTCGCCGATCACCAGCACGGCCGGGTTGCTGCACCCGGCGGCCGCCGTCGTGATGGTGCCCAGCTCGGCGATGGTGGTGCGCTGGCCGGGGCGGTAACCGCGCTCGACGACGGCCATCGGCATGTCCGCGCGCATCCCCGCCCGGCGCAGACCCGCGGCGAGCTGGCGCAGCGTGCCGATACCCATCAGCACCACGATGGTCCCGCCGAGGCCGGCGAGGTGCAGGAGTTCCTTCTCCGTCAGCGGGGCGTGGCCCGAGACCACGGTGAACAGGTGGCTGACCTCGCGGTGCGTCACCGGGATCCCGGCCGCGGCCGGGACAGCGATGGCGCTGGTGACGCCGGAGATGACCCGGACGGGCACGCCGGCCTTGACACAGGCGGCCACTTCCTCGCCGCCGCGGCCAAAGACGTACGGGTCCCCGCCCTTGAGCCGGACCACGTTCCTGCCGGCCAGTGCAGCCTCCACCATCAGCTCCTCGATGCCGGACTGGCTCACCCGGTGGTGGCCGGGCCGCTTGCCCACATCCACCAGCTCGGCCGTGCTCAGGGCGGGCAGCTCCTGGTAAGGGGCGAGGCGGTCGTAGAAGACCACGTCGGCGTCCCGTAGCGCCTTAATGGCTGCCATGGTCAGCAGTTCGGTGCTTCCCGGACCGCCGCCGACCAGGGTGACGTGGCCGGCGGGCCCGGCGGCGGGTTCCGCCGCGACCGGGACCCCGGTGTCACGGCACCGGTCCAGGAGGGCCGCCCAGCCGGGCTGGCCGTCGTCGACCGCGGCGACCAGGAAGGGCCGTTCGGGCAGCGGGCCGTCGTGCCGGGCGCCGCCCGGGGTGCTGAGCCGGGAGACGACGGCGCCGGCGGCCCGGTAGCGGCTCACGGCTTGGCGGGCGGCGGTGTCCGAGCCGGTGACGAGGACTTCGCGGCCGTTGAGATCGAGGCTGAGCTGCATGGTTACACCTTGCTTTCGGTGGCGGTGTCACTCGAACTGGCGGTGGCGGGGGCACTCGCACTGGCGGTGGCGGTGGCTGGGACACCGGCGCCGGACGGCCGGACAGGGATGGCGGCGGCGATCAGCACTGGTTGCTGGCCGGCCAGCGACTTCTCCTCTGCCGTGGCCGGGCGCATCTGGCCGCGCTCGTCCGGGACGAAGGTGATGGAATCGTCTTTCTGGTCCGGGGCGTTGACGAAGGAGCGGAACCGGCGCAACCGCTCGGGATCCTTCAGCGTGTCGGCCCATTCGTCCACGTAGGTGTCAACGTGCCTGGCCATGGCGGCCTCGAGATCGCCTGCGATGCCGAGCGAATCGTGCACCACCACGTCCTCGACGTGCAACAGGCCGCCGTCGAGCTCCTCCTGCCAGCGCGCGGTGCGTTGCAGCCGGTCCGCGGTGCGGATGTAATACATGAGGTACCGGTCGATGTACTGGAGCAGGGTGGCGTCGTCGAGGTCCTGCGCGAGCAGCCGGGCGTGGGCCGGCTGGAAGCCGCCGTTGCCGCCGACGTAGAGGTTCCAGCCCTTATCCGTGGCAATCACGCCGACGTCCTTGCCGCGGGCTTCGGCGCATTCGCGGGCGCAGCCGGAGACGCCCATCTTAATCTTGTGCGGGCTGCGCAGGCCGCGGTAGCGCAGCTCGAGGTTGATGGCCATGGCGACGGCGTCCTGGACACCGAAGCGGCACCACGTGGAGCCGACGCAGGACTTCACCGTGCGCAGGGACTTGCCGTAGGCCTGGCCGGATTCGAAGCCGGCGTCCACCAGTTCCTTCCAGATCTCCGGCAGCTGCTCCAGCCGGGCGCCGAACATGTCGATCCGCTGGCCCCCGGTGATCTTGGTGTAGAGGCCGTACTTCTCGGCGACGGCGGCGATCACGCCCAGCTTCTTCGGGGTGATCTCGCCTCCCGCGATCCGGGGGACCACCGAGTACGTGCCGTCCTTCTGCATGTTGGCCAGGGCGCGGTCGTTGGTGTCCTGGAGGGTGCCGCGGCCAGCGTCGAGGACGTAGGCGCTGTTCTGGCTGGCCAGGATGTTGGCGATGGTCGGCTTGCAGATATCGCAGCCGGAACCGGTGCCGTACTTGGCCATGATCTCCTCGAAGGAGGTGAGTTCCAGGACCCGGATGGTCTCGAAGAGTTCCTGCCGGGAGAGCCCGATGTGCTCGCAGAGTGCCTTGGAGACGGCGACGCCGGATTTGGTCAGCTCGCTTTCCAACAGCTTTTTGAGCATCGGGACGCAGGAGCCGCACTGGGTGCCGGCGCGGGTACAGGCCTTGAGTTCGCCGAGTTCCTGGACCGGGGCGTTGCCCTCGCAGGCGCCGCAGCCGTTGATGGCGTCGCGGATGCTGCCGGCGGCCACGTTGTTGCAGGAACAGAGGACGGCGTCGTCCGGGAGTTCCGTCTCCGGGGCGCCGCCGCCGCCGGCCGCGGTGAGGTAGGCGCCGGGTTCGGCGGCCAGTTCACGGCCCAGCATGGGCCGCAGGGAAGTGTACGGGGTCGCATCGCCGACGAAGACGCCGCCGAGGAGGGTCTTGGCATCGTCGGTGGTGACGATCTTCTGATAGACGCCGCGGGCCGGGTCGGCGTAGACGATTTCGAGCGCGTGCTCGGTTTTGGCGAAGGCGTCACCGAAGCTGGCGACGTCGACGCCGGAGAGTTTGAGCTTGGTGGCGGTGTCGAAGCCCGGGAAAGTAGCCTGGCCGCCGTGCAGCCGGTCCGCGACGATCTCCGCCATGGTGTTGGCCGGGGCCACCAGGCCCAGGCACATGCCGCCGAAGTTGGCCACCTCGCCGATCGCCCAGATGCCGGGGATCTGGGTTTCGCAGCCGTCGGAGATAACCACGCCGCCGCGCGGGCCGAGGTCGAAGAGCTGCTCCGCACCCGAGCCGGTTGCTGCGTTGGCGTTGGCGTTGCGGAACAGCTCGTCACGCGGCTTGACGCCGATCGCTACGATCACAAGGTCGGCGTCGATGGTGCGGCCGTCCGCCATGAGCACGCCGGTGACCTGGCCGTCGTCGTCGGAGAGGACCTCGGCGGGGAAGACGCCGCCGTGGACGGTAAAGCCCTTGGCCTCGATCAGGCGGCCGAGGGCCTGCCCGGCGCCTTCGTCCAGCTGGGTGTTCATGAGCCAGGGGGAGCCGTTGATTACGATCGGGGTGGCGCCGAGCTGTTCGGTGCCGGCCGCGGATTCCAGGCCAAGGAGCCCGCCGCCGATGGTAACGGCCTTGACCTTGCGGCCCAGCTTCTGCCTAAGTTCCGTGATCGCCGTGCTGATGGCCCGGACGTCCTCGAGGGTGCGGTAGACGTGGGTGAGTTCGGCGCCGGGGATGGGCAGGCGGGCGGCGTCGGAGCCGGTGGCGACGACGAGCTCGTCGTAGGGGTAGACGGTGCCGGCCGCGGTGGTGACGGTTTTTTCGGCGGGGTCGATGCCGGTGACGCGTTCGCCGGTCTTCAGGCTGAATGCCTCGTGCGCCCACATCGCGGCGCTTCCGAGGGTGAGGTCAACGCCGTTATCGGTGAGGGCCTTGCTCAGCGCGACGCGGTCGTAGGGCAAGTGGGCTTCCTCGGTGAGGACCGTCACGTGCCAGCCGTCCAGGCCCCGGGCGTGCATGGCATCGGCGAAGCGGTGGGCGGCAGGACCGCCGCCGGCAACCACGATGCGGCGCGGTGGTGAGTTGGGCTCTGCGCCCCGGTCCTGCGGGCTTGAGGTCTGTCCGGTCACTGTGGGCCTTCCGCCTGGGCCGCAGTCGGTGCTCCGCGACCTTCTGAATCGAAGTGTCCCTCCAGACTAGGTACGCGCAGTTTCGCTTCGGTTTCCCTTATGTTTCGTGATCTTAACTTCTGCATCACGAACGCATTTCCGGGCCGGTGAGGTCTCTTTTACGCGCCGGACACATTTACTGCACGCCGGCGAAACACCGCGGACCTAGCGTGGGTACGTGGCCGCAGGAGCGGCTGAGCCCGTTACAGATGTATCAGAGAGGGGCCGAAATGACCGCCGTAGTGGAGAGCGCAGCGCGCAGCTTTGTTGAACAGACCGCGGGCCACCATGGGGCCGGCTGGCACCGGGTGTGCGCCCTGGCGGACCTCGAGCCCGCGTGGGGCGAGGCTGCCCTGATCGCAGGGTGCCAGGTGGCGTTGTTCCGCACGGTGGACGGCGAAGTTTTCGCCGTCGGCCAGGAGGATCCGGCCACCGGGGCGCATGTGATGGCCCGCGGCATCACCGGTTCCCGCGGAGCACGCCAGACACTCGCCTCGCCGTTGCACAAGGAGGTCTATGACCTCGGAACAGGGGAGTGCCTGGGCACACCGGAACTCCGGCTCCCCACCTTCGGTACCCGGATTGTGGGCGGGTACATTGAGGTGGAGATCTAAGGTCTGAACCCCCGGTAGTTACAGTCCCAGCGCCTCGCGGACGTCCGCGAGGACGCCGTCCAGCGCGGCGCGGGCCTCGTGCCGCGCCGCGGGCAGCTCGGCGGCCGAGCCGACGCTGCGGATGACCTCCAGGTAGCACTTGAGCTTCGGTTCCGTGCCGCTGGGGCGGATGATGATGCGGCTGAGGTCCCGCGTCAGGTACAGCAGGCCGTCGGTCGGCGGCAGCTGGTCGCTGCCCTCGGCGAGGTCCGTGACGGTTTCGACGGCGGAGCCGCCGAAGGATTCCGGCGGGCTCACGCGCAGCCGGTTCATCATGGCGTCCAGCAGGCCCAGGTCCGCCACCCGGATGCTGAGCTGGTCGCTCGCATGCAGCCCGTGCACCAGGTACAGCTCGTCGAGGGTGTCGAAGATCGTCTTGTCCCCGGCTTTCGCCGCGGCGGCGAATTCTGCGATCAGCACCGCCGCGGAGATTCCGTCCTTGTCCCGGACCAGGGAAGGCGCCACGCAGTAGCCCAGCGCCTCCTCGTAGCCGTAAAGCAGACCGGGCACGCGTGCGATCCACTTGAAACCGGTGAGGGTTTCCTCGTGGGCGTAGCCCGCGGCGGCCGCGATGCGGGCCAGCAGCCGCGAGGACACAATCGAGTTCGCGAAGACGCCTGTTTCTCCGCTGCCGCCGCTGCTGCCGCCGGCCGCCAGCCGGGCCACGATGTGAGCGCCCAGCAGGGCACCCACCTCGTCGCCGCGCAGCATCCGCCAGGCGCCGGTGTCCGGATCCTTCGCTGCCACCGCGGCGCGGTCGGCGTCGGGATCGTTGGCAATCACAATGTCGGCATCCACCCGGGCCGCGGTCTCGAGGGCCAGGTCCAGGGCGCCGGGCTCCTCGGGATTCGGGAAGTTCACAGTGGGGAAGTCCGGGTCCGGCTCGGCCTGCTCCGTCACCAGTGTGACGTCGGCGAAGCCGGCGGCGTGCAGAACGGCCACGGCGGTTTCGCCGCCCACGCCGTGCATGGGGGTCAGGACGATCTTCAGTTCGCGGGCCGGGAAATGCGCGGGAACGGCCAGGGCCGCGACGGCGGTCTGGTAGCCGGTGGCGATGGAGCCGCTCAGCAGGGTCCAGCCCCCGGCTGCCAGCGCAATGTCAGCCAGTTCCCCGACGGCGTCGATCTTCGCCGCGATTTTGGCGTCGTAGGGCGCCACGATCTGGGCCCCTCGTCCGCTGTCCTCGACGGCGTGCCGGCCCAGGTAGACCTTGTAGCCGTTGTCCTGCGGCGGGTTGTGGCTGGCCGTGACCATCACGCCGCCGTCGCAGTCCAGCGCCCGCACCGCGTACGCGAGCAGCGGGGTGGGCAGGGCGGAGGGCATCAGGAACGTCTCTACGCCGGCCGCGGTGAGGATCGCCGCCGTTTCCTCGGCGAAGACAGCGGAGTTGTAGCGGGCGTCGTAGCCGACGACGGCGCGCGGCCGGGTGCCGGGGGAGGCCGCGGCGACGGCGTCGGTCAGGAACGCGGTGAAGCCGGCAGCGGCGCGGCGCACCACGACGCGGTTCATCCGGTTCGGGCCCGGGCCGAGGGCCGCCCGCAGGCCCGCGGTGCCGAACTGCAGAGTGCCGCCGAAGCTGTCCGCGAGCTCCTGGCGGGCGGCGGGATCGCCGTCGTGCGTGAGCCGGATCAGCTCGGTCAGGGCGGCGGCGGTGGCGGGATCCGGGTCCTGCGCGGCCCAGTTGCGGGCCTCGCTCAGGAGGCGGGTCAGTTCGGCATCAGAAGACGTCATACCCACCAAACTAGCGCCATTTGCTGCGGATTCCTTCCCCGACAAGCGAGAGGCGCATTGCAGGTCCGTCACGCTTCAGCCCTTGACACCCAATTTTCCGGACACGTAATGTCTGGAATATGAAGATGGGCCGTGGGGTGGAATGGGCCGTGCACAGTTGCGTCAACATGGCCTGGACGCCGGCCGGGGAAGCGGTCAACTCTGCCCGGCTGGCGGAGTACTACAAGCTCCCGGCCGCCTACCTGAACAAACAGTTGCAGGCGCTGGTCCGCGCCGGGGTCCTGGACTCAGTCTCCGGGCCGCGCGGCGGGTTCCACCTGGCGCGCCGGCCGGAGCACATCACGGTCCTGGATATTGTCCTGGCACTTGAGGGCCCCGAGCCGGCGTTCCGTTGTGAAGGGATCCTGGGTAACGTCCCGGAGGCGGACCCGGAGGCGAACTACGTCCGGACCTGCCTCATCTCGCAGACCATGCGCCAGGCAGAACTTGCCTGGCGCCAGGCGCTGGCGCGGCAGACCATCGCCGGGATCGCCGACTCGATGGAGCGGCGGTTCCCGCAGGACAGGCTGAAGGCCGTGCGCTACCTCGCCGCCGGGGCGTAACCCGCGGGGACGCAGCAACGGAATCCGGCGGCTCAGAGCTTGGCGATGATCTCCGCGAGCAGCCTGGAGATGCGCGGACCCGCGGTCTGTCCGGCTTCGAGGACTTCGCCGTGGCTCAGCGGCACCGGGCTGATGCCGGCGGCGAGGTTGGTCACCAGCGAAATGCCGAAGACTTCCATGCCGGCGTGCCGGCCGGCGATGGCCTCAAGCGCGGTGGACATGCCCACCAGATCGGCGCCGATCCGCTTGGCGTACTGCACCTCGGCGGGGGTCTCGTAGTGCGGGCCGGTGAACTGGGCATAGATGCCTTCGTCCAGCGAGGGGTCCACTTCGCGGGCCAGGCCGCGGATCCGGGCGGAGTACAGGTCGGTGAGGTCCACGAAGGTGGCACCCTCAAGCGGGGAGGTGGCGGTGAGGTTGATGTGGTCGCTGATCAGCACCGGCGTGCCGGGGGTCCAGTCCTCGTTGAGTCCGCCGCATCCGTTGGTCAGTACCAGGGTCTTGCAGCCGGCGGCCGCGGCGGTGCGCACGCCGTGGACCACGGCGCGGACTCCCTTGCCCTCGTAGTAGTGGGTGCGGGCGCCCAGGATGAGGGCCCGCTTGCCTTCCCTGGTCAGCACCGAGCGGATGGTGCCCACGTGGCCCACCACTGCGGGGGAGGAGAAGCCGGGGACCTCGTCCGCGGAGAGGGTGGCGGTGGTTTCGCCGATCAGTTCGGCGGCGTCACCCCAGCCCGATCCGAGCACCAGGGCGACGTCGTGGGTGTCCACGCCCGTCTCGGCGGCGATGTAGTCGGCGGCGGCGCGGGCGGCATCGAAAGGGTCACTGTTCAGGAATTCTGTTGTACTCACCGGTACAAGTTATCCTGCCGGCGTCGTGCTGCCCAGCACCGCGGGCAGCACGGTGCGGGTCCGCTTTCTTGGTGGCGCCGGTCCGGATGGTGGACAATGGCTGATTGTGACTACGCATCCCGATTTCAGTTCACCCCGCATCGCAATCCTCGGCGGCGGGCCCGGCGGTTATGAAGCCGCCATGGTCGCCGCCTCACTGGGGGCGCAAGTCACCATTGTTGAACGCGCGGGGCTCGGCGGCTCCGCGGTGCTGACCGACGTCGTCCCCTCCAAAACGCTGATCGCGACGGCGGACCTGATGACCCGCGTGGGCGAGGCCGGCGAGCTGGGCGTCAAGTTCGACCTCGACGGCGGCGACTGCACCCCGACGATGCGCGCGGACCTCAAACATATCAACGACCGCCTGCTCGGCCTGGCCCGGCAGCAGTCCACCGACATCCAGAAGGGCCTGGAGAACCAGGGCGTCCGGATCATCATCGGCTCCGGCAGGATGCTGGACAACCACACCATCGAGGTCCTCACTATCGACGGCACCGAGACCATCGAAGCGGACGCCATCCTGTTGGCCGTCGGCGCCCACCCGCGCGAGCTGCCCACCGCCCGGCCGGACGGCATCCGGATCCTGAACTGGGCGCAGATCTACAACCTGGACGAGCTCCCCGAGGACCTGATCGTGGTCGGTTCGGGCGTCACCGGCGCCGAATTCGCCTCCGCGTACAACGGCCTGGGCGCCAAGGTGACGCTGATTTCGAGCCGCGACCGGGTGCTTCCCGGCTCGGACACGGACGCCGCCGAGGTCCTGGAAGGCGTCTTCGAACGCCGCGGACTCAAGGTCCTGTCCCGCTCGCGCGCCGAGTCCGTGGAACGCACCGACGACGGCGTCGTCGTCACCCTCGGCGACGGCTCCACCGTGACCGGCAGCCACTGCCTCGTCTGCGTCGGCTCCATCCCGAACACCGACGGGATCGGCCTCGCGGAGGCCGGCGTCGCGCTCACCGAAGACGGCCACATCAAGGTCGACGGCGTCTCCCGCACCACCGCACCGAACATCTACGCCGCGGGCGACTGCACCGGCGTGCTGGCTCTGGCCTCCGTGGCGGCGATGCAGGGGCGGATCGCGATCGCGCACTTCCTGGGCGACAGCGTGATGCCGCTCAAGCTGCACCAGGTCGCGTCCAACATTTTCACCTCGCCTGAGATCGCCAATGTGGGGGTCTCCGAGGCCGAGATTGAGTCCGGCAAGTACCAGGCCGACGTCATCAAGCTCTCGCTGAAGAGCAACGCCCGCGCCAAGATGCGCAACCACAAGGACGGGTTCGTCAAGATCTTCGCCCGCAAGGGCTCCGGCACCGTGATCGGCGGCGTCGTCGTGGGACCGAACGCCTCGGAACTGATCTTCCCGATCGCCCTCGCGGTGACACAGAAACTGCACGTCGACGACGTCGCCAGCACCTTTACGGTGTACCCGTCACTGAGCGGCTCCATCTCCGAAGCGGCCCGCCGCCTGCACGTGCACATGTAGTCTTCCCGGGTTCCCCGCCGGGCCCGGGGACGGGACCGTTGAAGGACAGACCGCCCAGATCACGCAGTACATTGCCGGGGTGATCCAGGCCCACGGCCACGAGGCACAGACCGTGGACCTCAAGAAGGCCGCGGACACTTTTCCGGAGAGTTTCGACGACGTCATTGTGGCGGCATCCGTGCATGTGGGCAGACACGAGGGGTACGTCGCGGACTTTGTCCGGAAGAACCGTGCCGTGCTCGAGCGTCTCCCGTCCGCCCTTGTCTCGGTCAGCATGGCGGCCCACGGCGACGAGACGAACGCCGAGAGCTATGTGGAGAGGTTCGAGGCGGAGACGGGCTGGCGGCCCCCCACGTCGGACTATTCGGCGGCGCCCTGCTCTACACCCAGTACGGCTTTCTCAAGAAGCACCTGATGAAGAAGATCGTCGGGAACCTTTGATCCTGCATTCTCAATGGAGAGCCGCTACTTGGAATCCGTAAGTCGGAAGGTTATGGCATACGCGCCCAGAAAACGGTTCCCCACATGCCGTTAATCTGGCAGCCCCCGGCGTGTCAGGGCGCTGATTTGCCGGGGGAGGGCCATCGGCTTGACGCGTTGAACGCCGCATTCATGGTGATGAGCGGTAGTCGACGTATCTTGGTCCGGAGGATGCCGCGTTGGTGCGGTAACTTGGCCGTGTCGTGTTTCTTGATCACCCGAGTGCCAACGAGATCCTTCGCGAGGCGATTCTGTTGGGGCATCAGGTAGTTCGTGATCGTCGCGTCGAACTCCCAAATTTCGTTGAGCTTGGCTAGCTCAGCGGGCGTTTCGTAACGGTAGTAGCCGACGAGTTCACGGGCCCTACCCGCGCCCGGCCGGGCTGAAGAAGAGTAGGAATGGCCCTGCAGATCTGCAGCTTCCAGATCGCTGCCCCTGCGGTACGGTCTTCACTGAACTGAGCCGGCACCCGCCGATGACGGTCAAAGGAAAGGGATTGAATCGTGACGTGGAGCACGCGCCAGCTCGCTGAGCTTGCCGGGACGACAGTGAAGGCGGTCCGCCACTATCACCTTGTCGGACTGCTCGATGAGCCGGAGCGGGCCTCGAACGGCTACAAGCTCTACGGGGTCACCCACCTGGTGTGCGTGCTGCGGATCAAGCGGTTGGTTGACCTCGGTGTGCCCCTGGCGCAGATCGCCAGCATGGGCGAGTCGGACGCACGCCCGGACGAAGCGCTGCGGGTAATCGATGCGGCGCTCGCGGCCACGATCGAGCGTTTACAGCTCGTCAGAGCCGAATTGGGGATGATCCTCAGCCACCGGGCATCGACCGACCTGCCGCCGGGATTCAGCGCGGGAGCCGCAGACCTGAGTGAAGCCGACCGCGCGCTCCTCCTTATTTACTCCCGCGTCTTCACTACGACGGCCATGGAGGATTTGCGGGCAATGGTTCAGGACGCGCACCGAAGCCCCGTGAACGCCGAGTTCGACGCTCTGCCGGTCGACGCGGACGAGAGCACTCGGCAGTGTCTCGCCGATCGCTTTGCACCGTATTTGCGCGCCCTGACCATCTCCTACCCCTGGATCGAGAATCCCGGTACCGAAGCCCCGCGCGGCGCGGCCTTCGCCGGGGGCGTCATCACCGAGGCGATCGCCGAGCTGTATAACGCGGCTCAGGTCGACGTTCTCCAGCGCGTGCGCCGGATCCTGCATAACCAGCCGGATTGACGAACACTACTGACGGTGAGCTATACCCTGTCGAATAAGCCTCCGACCATCTGACGCGTTGGTGTGCCCGCACACTGTGCCCGGAGAGAGAATACGACCAATGAATATCGTGCTGCTGATCGTCGCGGACATGATGCTGCCCGGCGACAGCTCAGCGGGCGGCGAACGGCCCGGTTTCCGTAAAGGCGTATTCGGCGAACCGCTCACCTATGAGCCGGTGGGTTGCCGTGTCGGGGTGCAATGCATCCGGTAGCGGATGGACGGCGGCATCCGCCGCGCCGTAGAGGCGCGTGCCGTCCAGGTAGTGCAGATTCGAGTCGTCGGAGCGACGCGCGGCGAGCGACGCCAGGGCGTCCCGGATCACCCGCAGGGTGAGGCGACCGTACTTCTGATCCTCGCTCCGCCCTGTCGCGGCGAACCGGACGGTGCCGGTGTCAAGTGTCGCCGGATCCACCGCACCCGGCCCAGGGGTGTCTTCGTGGATGCCGCAGAAGATCGGCGAGATGAGGACCAGTGGGGTGTTCGGGTGTCCGTCCCGGATCGTGTCAAGGAACCCGTGGACCGCGGGAACAAAGGCACGGAGCCGCATGGAGTCGAGGTTGACGACGTTGATGCCAAGCTTGACGCTGATGAGATCGGCGGGGGCGTCGCGGATCACGCGCGCCAGGAACGGATCGACCAGCGCGCTGCCGCCGAAGCCGAGATTCTGCAGATCGACCCCGCCGCGGCGCGCGGCGATCGCAGGCCAGATCCCGGTTGGAGTGCTCGCGTTCGAGCCGTGGCTGATGGAGCTGCCGTGATGGACCCACACCCGGCCGGCAGATGCCACCGGCCCCACAGGGGCGTCGGTCCGGATCTCTGTCAGCTCGACCGACTCGTTGTGCGGCAGCCAGAGCTCGATCTGTTTCTCGCCTTCCCGCAACCCGGTGAACCTTGCGGTGTGCGGATCGCCTGCATGAAAGTCGGTGAACCCGGTCTGAAGATCGGTCTCGAAGAGGTCACCGCCGGTGAGTGTGTCGCTGGCGATCACCTCGCCATCGACAACAAGGTCGATGCGGCCGCGTGGGCGGTCCGCGCCGCGGTAGGCGAGGCGGGTCGGGTGGATGACAAGCTCGACGGCGCGCGCGTCCGTGGAGAACACCACGCGTACTCCCGACGGCTGGGTCTCCATCATCATCAGCTGGGGGTCGGGGAACCGGGACCGTACCCACTCCGGCAAACGGTGGGGGCGCAGGCCGCGTGGTGTGGCCTCCGTCTGCCGCACGCCGCGGAGGAAATCGGGGGTGAGTGGAGTGATGATCATGCCGTTGTCCCTTACTGTGGTGGTTCGTCGTGGGGTGTGCATGGCCACGAGGCGAGCAGGGTGTCCAGCGCATCGAGTGCTACTGTCCACGATGCCCCGGGGGCCGGTGTGCTGTGGTCAAAGCTGCCAACCCGTTCGAGGGTGAGGAAGCCGTTGATGGTGCTCCCGATCAGCCGCGTGGCGTGCACGCGGTCGACGGCCGAGAGTCCGTATCCGAGGAGCACCGCGTCCGTCAGCGTGACGAGACGACGGGCGGCACCCGATTCGACGGCGGTTGGGCCGGCCCGCCGCTGAAGCGACTGCCACCGTCCCGGCGAACGTGTTGAGTAGGTCCGGTGCGCGTCGGCGAATCCGCGTAGTGCGAGTTTGCCGGACCGGCCGGCGATTGCCACCGCGACCACATCGGATAGTTCGTCGAGTGCGAGCGCAGTGATCCCGTCCCGCAGGGCGGCGAGATCGCGGATGTGCGAGTACAGGCTCGGGGTCCGCACCCCAAGCCGTCGCGCTACAGCCGACAGGGTGACCGCATCGAATCCGGACGCGTCGGCGAGATCTGCCGCGTCGGCGATCACGGCTCCAGCAGACAGGGGTGGGCTCGTCATCAAAATAGCCTATACCCTATAGGTATTTCCCTATACATTGTCTACTGCAATAGCGCGAAGCCGAGATCGTCCGGGCGCGCCGCCCAGCGCTCCCCGATAACTTCAGGGCCGGCTCACGTCCGGCCCTGATCGATGGATCCGGCGGCTGATCCGCCGGCATTTGCTCACGACGGTCCCTGGCCGGTCTGGATCGAACCCACGGCGTGGGAACTCTCAGGTCGCGATCGCGATGGCGCCGGTGATGGATGCGGTGGACAGGGCCGTCCAGAGTACGATCGCGATCGCCTGCCAGAGGATGATCCGCCCCTTCGGCACACCGGAGGCCACGAGGGTCGCCGCGGTGAACTGGGTCGGAATCGCGAGCGGACCGAGCAGGCTCGCGCCGGGAACGCCGAACCGCACGAACCAGCGCTGGAATCGTTCACGGCCCTTGGATCGCGGCTTCTCCGTATTGCTTCCGCCGACTCGACCCGCGATCGCGCTGCGGGCGTGGGCGCCAAGGAGCACCACCAGGACCACGCACAGGAAGTTTCCTGTAGCGGCCGCCAGTCCGGCGGCGAGCGGGTGGAGGCCGCCGACGACGCCGATGACCGCTGCCACTTCTCCTTCGACAAAGGGGACGGCGCCTGCGGCCACGATGATGAGCGGCTGGACGAATTCTGGCACCTGAGCGACGAGGTCCTGGGCGCCGGCGGTGAGGGCGGCGATGGGGTTGTCGGTGGATATAGCGGCGGGCTTCTCATTCATTGAACTTTTCCTCTACATGGGATGGTGATGTGGTCGGTGGTCGTCTCAATTTCCGGGAAGACTCCTTGTCGGTGGGCGCCCGGCAGCAAGGATCGCCGTGAGCTCGCCCCTGACCAGCTGCAGCAGTGTCAAACGGTTTTCATGGCTGTGCCCGCGAGCTCGGCGAGCCTGCGGGTGCTCCAGGTCACCATTTGCCACCTTCCCCGACATCCCCTGTTTGGGCTGCCGTCTGAAACCAGTACAGACCATGCCCTCGGGGCATGGTCAAGGCGACATCGGCGAGGCATGGAAGATGGTTGTGATTGCAGTGTCCGGGTGCGCGCTCAGCAGCTCAATGGGCTGCCTGCCCGCCCGGATCTGGCGAGGCTGCGGGCGAAGACGGCCTACGCCGACGAACCGGCTAGGCCGTCGATCCGGGAGCGCGTTGTAATGGAGCAGGCTGAGGCAGTCCCGTGGGGCCCACCAGCTGGGCGAGCAACATGGCCTGATCGGGGTCCATTCTTGCGATCTGCGGTTGGCCGCCCTCGGTCAGGAGTAGGCGTACGGCGGAACCGCGTCGCCGGAGGTAAAGTGCCTGAACCAGTTCGCAAAGTCCAGTTCCCTGGCATCATCTTTGAGATCATCGCGTCTGTCCGAGAACAACGCCTCGCTGTCCGCGTCCTCCAAAAGGACTTCCCCGACGTCGGCGCGCCAGTCATCCGGAAGGTCCAGTTCGTAGATGTCCTCGGTTATTTCCGCCTGGTCGAGCAGGCAACGGACGGCGAGTTCGGCCGCGAGACACCCGGGCGCAGTCCAGCCGCGGACCAGGGACGCGGTGACGTCCGCCGCGACCACAATGAACTTCTGGGTGAACTTCGCGTCATAGTCGGCGGCGTACTGCGGCGGCAGCGAGGACAGTACCGAGGTTTCGGCGATATCGGTGGCTGTGATGACGTCCAGCTGGTGCAGGGTGCCAAGGTCGCGGAAGAGCTGGTCCATGATGATGCCCGAGGAGTTCCACAGGAGCCCCGCCAGCAGGCGCGTTTGGCGGACGGATTCTTGACGCTCTTCCGGCGCGACGGCGGCCATCTCCGCCAGGTCCTCGGGATCGAACTGCAACCGCTGCTCGGCCGTCATATCATCCGGATGCGGGTCGAGCCCGAGCAGCTCCAGGCTCAGCCCGGTGAGTTTTTCGGCGTCAGCCAGCAGCTCGTCAGTGATGTCGTCGTCGGCGCTCATGGCCTTGATGGTACCGGGCGTCTGCTCCCTGACGGATTCCTATGACGCCTAGGGTTCGGCGTATTCTAGGCCGCAGTTGACCGATCGCGGCCCGCCACTGTGGGGCATTCTGGAGCGCCCACCCAATTCCTGTGAGGACGGCGCCCTGAACCGTCGTGCCGAGCGTCAGGACGCGCAGTACGGTCACCTGCTGCCTCCGCCCGACGTTCGCACTCACGATCATCGCAGGGGTTCTGATCGGTTAGGTAGACAACACCGGGCTACTTTCGAATCGTTGGTCGTCCTCAACTCCGGGCTGGGCAGATTGAACACGACGCGGGCGCTTCCGACCATCGCCGGAAGCGCCCGCGTCGGTCGGGGGAGAGGTTAGGGTGCGAGCAACGCACAGACGTCAGTCACCCTGCCTGGGCCGGAAAACAGCCTTTGTTCCGTTCCATCCGGATTGAGGGCGTAATTGACGTTTCCCGTCGTGAGGAAAAGCCCCTCGGGATGTTCATCGGTTTGGGGAACGAGGATGAGGTTCCTTCCGGTCGCCCTGACCTCCTGGCTGCCATCGGGCAGGACCTGGGTATGCACCGACCCGGTGATGACGTAGCGCACAGTCGTTCCGGAAGGACCGGTCAGGGTAATGGTGGCACCCGGAGAGATCCCGATCATCCGGTCGCCGGGCAGGTCGATGAGCTTCGACTTACCAGTGAGCTGGGCCATGACGTCGAAATCCAGGCAGTCAGACCCCACTACATCCGCCAGGATGAACGGATCTGTGGGATTTGGCGTTGGCTTGTTTGGATTCGGTGCGGCGACGGCCGAACCGGCGCCTGCGAAAAATACTGCGGAGACTGCTACAGCGGTGGGTGCGAGCCAGCGATTCATGACATTTCTCCTTGTAGCTTGCGAAGTCCCCCAGACACACGGGACAAGTCCCTGACTGCAAAGCCCTTGAATGCTATGCCGCTCCTACGGCCGGGACCAGAGTGTTCACTACCCCTCTTTGCGTGACCACTACTCCCTTATGCCGTGACCACTACTCCTGTTGCCGTGACCACTACTCCCTTATGTGACAATGCCACACGGCAGCACACAGATGACAGCCCGGCGACACCTGGCGAATAGTCCATTTGGTGGCCTCCGTCTCCGGTGTTAGGACGTGTGGCTGAAGTACTTGACAATGACCTATCGGGGGCATCCGCCCATCGCTTGAACCTTTCAACCGCAGGTACGAGGGCCGATTTCCGTCATGACCGGGCAGTTTCGACAAGCCGCCATTGGGATGGGTCGGCGCGGTGCTAATGTGACCTCGTCTCACTCGCATCATTCTTACTTCCTGGGGGAAACTATGCTCGATTCTTCAAAAGCTTCACCGCGCCCGCAAATCAGCTGGCGCCCATCAGTTTTTTTCTTGATCGTTGCGGCAATCCTGCTGCTGTTGGTCGTTATTTTCTCCGCCGCTGGTGGCTTCGGCGCCGCACTTGTCATTCTCGGAATCGTCGCCCTGCTCACAGCGCTCTACGCCTTCCTGTTCAAGCGGCGATCATGGGCCGGCATTCCTCACCGCAAGAGCGCGCTGTTAGTTGCCGGTTCAGGAATTGCCCTTTTCATTGTCGGAGGCATGGTTGCTGCCGCGACCGCCTCATCGAACGGAGGCCAGGACAAGTCCGCCCTGGTTGCGGCCTCGGAATCGGCGACTGCGACACCAACTGCGACACCAACTGCGACGCCCACGGCAACGAACCCAGCCAAGGCGGCCTGCCTCACGGCCAATGAGACGAAGACCTACAACGGAGATGTCTTCGTCTGCACCATGGGCGCGGATCAGCGGCTGGTGTGGCTGCCTGAAGCGGAGTCAAAGAAGGTCGTCGCGCAAACGGCTGCTGACAAAGTAGCCACCGACAAGGCCGTGGCGGACAAGGCAGTTGCCGATAAGGCAGCGGCGGATAAGGTTGCCGCCGACAAGGCAGTTGCCGACAAGGCAGTTGCCGACAAGGCAGCGGCGGATAAGGTTGCCGCCGACCAGGTGGCTGCCCAGCAAGCCGCCGCTGCCCAGCAAGCAGCAGCAGCGCAGCAAGCCGCCAAGAACGTGCCGGTCGCTCCCGTCGCGCCGGCGGCTCCGGCCGCCGCCTACTACCCGAACTGCACCGCCGCTAGGGCCGCGGGTGCCGCTCCCATCTACGCCGGCTCGCCCGGGTACGGCAAGCACCTGGACCGCGACGGTGACGGAATCGCCTGCGACAAGTAACAGCGTGTAGAGAGGGGCCACCCGCGGTGGCCCCTCTCTTTGCATTCAAAATCCAGGGATCCCCGCAGCCCCTACGCCACCGCCCCCTGGAAGTGCTTCTCGATAATCCCCTTGATGTCGTCATGGCAGCCGCCACATCCAGTCCCCGCACGCGTCGCGCCGGAAACCTCGGCCACCGTCCCGCACCCGGATGCAACCGCAGCGGCGATGGCAGTCCCGCTGACGCCCGCGCACCGGCACACAGTCCGTTCCGGATCAGGAGCGTCGGCGGCGGCAGCCTGGTCCGGACCGTCCAGCCGCAGCAGCAGCGACCTGTCCGCGGGCAGCTCGGCGCCGCGTTCGAACAGCTGCACCAGCTCGGCCGCGGTGCGGGGCATGCCTACCGCAACGAGGCCTTCGAGAACGCCGGCGCGGGTGGCCATTTTGACGTAGCGGCCATGTTCGGGGTCGGCCCACTGGGCGATCTGCAGCCGGGGCCGGCCGTCCGCGGCCCCCGCACACAGAACGTCCTCATCCCATGGCTCCGCGGCAACATCCCCGGCCACGGCCATGGTCATCCCGCGGGCCTTGAGTACAACCACGCCGGGCAGTTCCGCCGGCAGCGCCGGCAAGGCCTCGGCGTCGGGAGCCTCGGAGGCCAGTAACACCAGGTACTCCGCCAGCCATTCCGCCTGCCGCCACCCCGGACCCACCAGTCCGGACGGCCCCTGCGCGGCCCGGCACTCGAGACACTCAGCATCCGGGCAGCGGACCTCGGCGCAGTCACCGATCGCAAAGATATGCGGTTCGTGGTGCGCCCGGAGCCTGTGGTCCACCAGGATGCCGGCCGCCGTCGGGAGCCCGCAGCCTTCCGCGAGTTCCGTTCGCGGCCGGACGCCGCAGGAGAGCACCAGCAGGTCGCCGTCGATCGCGGACCTGTCGTCCAGCAGCAGCGCCGAGAAGCCGCCGTCGGGCGCGTTGTGTTCCACCCCGACGGACCGGGCGTTGCCCGCCACCCGCACGCCGCAGTTCCGCAACGACGCGGCGAGCACCGCGCCGCCGCCTCGGTCGATGGTCCGTCCCAGCGGGTGCGGGCCGTTGTGCACCACGGTCACGGTGGCGCCTTCCTCGGCCGCGGCGAGGGCAATCTCCAGGCCCAGCACGCCGCCGCCGAGCACCACCACGCGCTTCCCGCCGGCCACCGCGGCGTGGAGCACCGAGGCGTCGCGCAGGTCCCGCAGGGCAGTGACGCCGGCAGGCAGCACCGGCGCGGCCGGGTCCGGGTTCAGTCCGGTGAGGTTGGGGATCACCGGACGGGAGCCGGTGGCGAAGACGAGCCGCTCGTAGCCCGGGGAGGTGCCATCGCTTAACAAAACCCGCTGCCGGGCGCGGTCCACCCGGCGGACCCGGACGCCCAGCCGGACGTCGACGCCGTCGGCAATCAGCGCCGCAGCGTCGGACAGAGCCAGCGCCGACGCGGTGGTGCGCCCGACGCCCAGGTCAGCTACGAGCACGCGGTTGTACGCGGCCTCAGCCTCCTCGCCGATCACCGTCAGCTGCGCGAGTCCGCTGCGTACCGCCGGCAGCAGCTCATCAACCAGCCGCGCGGCCACCGGCCCGAAGCCCACCACCACAATGCGCTCGGTCATGAGGCCCCCTCTTTGTGAAGCTCGATAGTTGGAGACACACCAGCACCCGGCCGGACCCACACCCTGCTGGTCTTGAACTCCGGCATCCCGGAAATTGGATCTGTGACGGCCTCGGTGAGCCGGTTGGCGCTCTCCAGCTCCGGGAAATGGAACGGCAGGAACACCGTCTCGGGCCGGATGCCGATGCTCAGCTCGGCCCGGCAGGAGACCTCGCCGCGGCCGTTGGAAATCGAGACGACGTCGCCCTCGGCGATGCCCTGCGCGGCGGCGGCCGCGGGATGGATCTGCAGCCGGGCCCCGGGCTGGGCGGCGGCCAGCGCGGCAACCCGCCGCGTCTGCGCACCGGACTGGTAGTGCTCCATCAGTCGCCCGGTGATCAGTGTCATGGCCGTTCCGGAACGATCAGCGCCGGCCCGGTCAGCGTCCGCGGCAGAAAGCGTACGACGGCGGGGCGTCACCGCAGTGAACACGGCCCGCCCGCCGGCGTGGGCAAAGGACTCCAGGAACAGCCGCGGCGTCCCGGTACCTCCAGACGGATACGGCCAGTATGCCGCCTCGCCGCGGTCCAGCATGGCGTAGTCGATCCCGGAGTAGTCGGCCAGACCGCCCTCGGAGGCGAGCCGGAGTTCCTTGAAGACAGTCTCCGGGTCCTCGCTGAACATCGACGGCGCGTCCAACATTTCCGCGAGCCGGGCCATGATCCACAGCTCCGTGCGCACCCCGGGCGGGGGAGCGAGGGCCCGGCGGCGGCGGAGCACCCGGCCCTCGAGGTTGGTCAGCGTGCCCTCCTCCTCGGCCCACTGGGTGACCGGCAGGATCAGGTCAGCCTCGGCGGCGGTCTCGGAGATGAAGAAGTCGCAGACCACCAGGAAGTCCAGGCTGCGCAGGCCCTGGATCACGGCGTTGGCGTCCGGCGCGGAAACCGCCACATTGGCGCCGTGCACGAAGAGGCACCGGACGCCGTCGGGCTGTCCCATTGACTTGAGCAGTTCGACGGCGGGGAGGCCGGGTCCGGGGATCAGCGCCTCCGGGACGCCCCACACGGCAGCCATGTGGGCGCGGGCGGCGGGGTCGGTGATTTTCCGGTAGCCGGGGAGCTGGTCCGCTTTCTGGCCGTGTTCGCGGCCGCCCTGGCCGTTTCCCTGGCCGGTGAGGGTGCCGTAGCCGCTGCGCGCGGAGCCGGGCAGGCCCAGCAGCAGGCTCAGGTTGATGGCGGCCGTGGCGGTGTCCGTGCCGTCGACGTGCTGTTCCACGCCGCGGCCGGTGAGGATGTAGCTGCCGCCGCGACGGGCGCCGTCGGCCAGCCGGCGGGCGGTGTCGCGGATGAGTCCGGCGGGGACGCCGGTAAGGGTCTGCACCCGCTCGGGCCAGTAGGGGGCGACGCTGCGGACCAGGGCCTCGTAACCCGTGGTGCGTTCCGCGATGTAGCCGGCGTCGGCGAGGCCCTCGTGGATCACCACGTGGGAGAGGCCCAGGAGCAGGGCTAGGTCGGTGCCGGGCAGCGGCTGCAGGTGCAGGCCGCCGCCGTCGGAGGTGAACACCGCGGTGGCCGAGCGGCGGGGGTCCACGACTATCAGTCCGCCGGCGTCGCGGGCGCCCTGCAGGTGCTGGACAAACGGCGGCATGGTCTCGGCGATGTTGGAGCCGAGCATCAGGATGGTGCTGGCGGAATCGAGGTCCGCCAGCGGGAACGGCAGGCCGCGGTCCAGGCCGAAGGCGCGCATCCCGGCCGCGGCAGCGGAGGACATGCAGAACCGGCCGTTGTAGTCGATCCGCGAGGTGCCCAGGGCCAGCCGGGCGAATTTGCCCAGCAGGTAGGCCTTCTCATTGGTCAGCCCGCCGCCGCCGAAGACCCCGACGGCGTCCGGCCCGAAGCGGGCGCGGGTCGCCTTCACAGCGGTGGTGATCAGTTCCAGGGCCTCGTCCCAGCCGATGGGGCGGTGGACGCCGTCGGCGCCCTTGAGCAGCGGCTCGGTGACGCGGCCCGGGTGGTTCAGCAGCGAGGCCGAGGTCCAGCCCTTGCGGCACAGGCCGCCGCGGTTGGTGGGAAAGTCCCGCCCGGTGACGTCCAGGAGGGGTGCCCCCGGGACACCAGCGGACGACGGCGCCGCCCCCGCAAGGCGTGCCGCCCCGGCTGCGCTGCGTCCGCCGTCGTCCGCCGGACGCCCGCCGGCGGGGACCGTCAGCGTCATGGCGCACTGAAGAGCGCAGTAGGGGCAGTGGGTGGCGGCGCCGGCGGTCATGTTAGACGTGTCCCAGTGCGTTGCGGTTGGCGTTGCGGATGTAGCAGGCCCAGCAGACGGTCAGCATCAGGACGTAGGCCCCCACGAAGCCGTAGAACGCGGGGGTGTAGGAGCCGCTGGCGCTGTTGGAGGCGTTGAGCACCTGCGGGATAACGAACCCGCCGTACGCGCCGATGGCCGAGATCAGGCCCAGCGCCGAGGACGCGAGGCGCTGGGTGGTTACGGTGCTGGCGCCGGCCTTAGCTGCCCGGCTGGAGGTGGCGAAGATGATGGGGATCATCCGGTACGTGGCACCGTTTCCGAAGCCGCTGGCGGTGAAGAGCAGCAGGAACAGGCCAAGGAAGAGCCAGAAGTTCTTCAGCGGCAGGGTCCAGATCATGGTGAGGGTGATGACGGCCATCGCGGCGAACGCGGCCACCGTCATCCGGGCGCCGCCCATCCGGTCGGCCATCCGGCCGCCGTAGGGACGGGCCAGCGAGCCGACCAGCGGGCCAAGGAATGCCAGCGACAGCGCCACAGTGCCGACGCCGATCGAGGAGAACGCCGGGAAGTAGTCCTTGATGAGCTTGGGGAACACGCCGGCGAAGCCGATGAAAGAGCCGAAGGTGCCGATGTACAGCAGCGCCATGATCCACAGGTGCGGTTCCTTGAGCGCAGCGAGCGAGCCCGCAACATCGCCCTTGGCACTGGTCAGGTTGTCCATATACTTCCACGCCCCGAACGCGGCGAGCAGGATCAGCGGGACCCACATGAGGCCTGCCATGGGCAGGTTGACGGTGCCTGCGGCCAGGAGCGTGATGGCAATCGGAACCGCAAGCTGTGCGACGGCGGCACCGAGGTTGCCGCCGGCGGCGTTCAGGCCCAGCGCCCAACCTTTTTCGCGGGCCGGGTAGAAGAACGTGATGTTGGCCATCGAGCTGGCGAAGTTGCCGCCGCCGAAGCCCGCCAGGGCCGCCACGAACAGCATGGTGCCGAACGGGGTCTCCGGGTTGGCGACGCACAGGGCCAGCCCAATCGACGGGATCAGCAGCAGCAGGGCCGAGACGATGGTCCAGTTGCGGCCGCCGAAGCGGGGGACCATAAAGGTGTAGGGAATCCGGAGGGTGGCGCCCACAAGGCTGGGCATCGAGATCAGCCAGAAGATCTCCGAGGTGGTGAAGGTGAAGCCGGCCGCGGGCAGCTGGACCACCACAATCGACCAGAGCTGCCAGACCACAAAGCCCAGGAACTCGGCGAAAATGGACCAGTTGAGGTTGCGCCGGGCGATGCTGCGGCCCTGGGAATCCCACTGTTCCTTGTTCTCGGCGTCCCAGTTGGCGATCCAGCGGCCGGGGCGGTGGTCGAGGACGGGCTGGTCGAGGACGGGGGCCGCGGCGGGGCGGGTATCTGCGGATTGTTCAGCAGTCACAGGTGACCTCCTTGGGGGATGTTGTCCTTCCAACGTAGGCAAGCCGCGTTTCCGGGACCGTCGCGGTTTGTTAACGTGCTGTGACGTTTGCCTATCGGCGCGTTTGTGACGGCGTGAGGGGCAAAGTTTGGCGTAGTGTGATGACCACCACGTGAGACAACCTCAGATGTCCAAATAGTGGACTATTTGTCCATTGACTGGACAGCGGGAACTATTATCAGACATATACGAATCCTCCAGCCGGACGGTCTCAAGCGCCGCCACTCCGGTCCTTATGAAAGTGCTACTACATGTCATCCACTGTTAACCTTTCGAAGCAGGGGTCCGCCACGCCGGTGAACTCGCGCGGCCGCGTCATTGTGGCCAGCCTGGTCGGCACCACCGTTGAGTTCTACGACTTCTACGTGTACGCCACCGCCGCCGTCCTGGTTTTCCCCCGGCTCTTTTTCCCGGGTCAGAACGAAACCACCCAGCTGCTGAGCTCCTTCGCAGTCTTCGGCGTCGCGTTCGTCGCCCGCCCGCTCGGGTCCATCGTGTTCGGCCACTTCGGTGACAAGTTCGGCCGGAAGGGCACCCTGGTGGCGTCGCTGCTGACCATGGGCATCGCCACCTTCCTGATCGGCTGCCTGCCGACGGCGCTAGTCCCGGGCTGGGAATTCTGGGCCCCGGCGCTGCTGGTTGTTATGCGGTTCGCCCAGGGCCTGGCTCTTGGCGGTGAGTGGAGCGGGGCGGCCCTGCTGGCCACCGAGAACGCCCCGGCGAACAAGCGGGCCATTTACGGCACGTTCCCGCAGCTGGGTGCGCCGATCGGTTTTATCATCGCCAACGTGATTTTCCTGGTCTTCAGCTACGCACTGTCGCCGGCGGACTTCATGGCATGGGGCTGGCGTGTGCCGTTCCTGCTTAGCGCCGTTATGGTCATCATCGGCCTCTACGTCCGCCTGAAGCTGATCGAAACTCCGGCGTTCACCAAGGTGCTTGAGTCCAAGGAGGTCGCCAAGCTGCCGCTCGCCCGGGTTTTCAAGACCAGCTGGCGCCAGGTCATCCTGGGCACGTTCATCATGCTTGCCACCTACGTGCTCTTCTACCTGATGACCACGTTCACGCTGACCTACGGCACCCGCGCCTCCAGCCTGGATGCCGCCAAGGCGGCCGCGGAGAAGGCAGGCAAGCCCATGACTGAGGCCGCGGCAGCCGGGTTCGTCCCCGGACTGGGCTTCACCCGCAACGACTTCCTGTGGATGCTGATCGCGGGCGTCGTGTTCTTCGGTATCTTCACCCTGGTCTCCGGGCCGCTGGCGGAGAAGTACGGCCGCCGCAAAATGCTGCTCGCCGTCACCGGAGGGATCTTCGTTTTCGGCCTGCTGTTCGTCCCGCTCTTCAGCGGCGGCTTCGTAGGCACCATGGCACTGCTGATCGTCGGGTTCTCCCTGATGGGCCTGACATTCGGACCCATGGGTGCGCTGCTGCCGGAGCTGTTTCCGACGAATGTCCGGTACACCGGCTCCGCCATCAGCTACAACGTCTCCAGCATCCTGGGCGCGGCCGTGGCTCCGTTCATCGCCGTCTGGCTCTGGGAAATGGCGAAAGGCAGCCCCGGACTGGTGGGCGTCTACCTCACCTCCATGTCCGTTCTGACGCTGGTGGCACTGTTCCTGAGCAAGGAAACCCGCGACCTGGACTACGAGAACAACGTAGCCTGAGGCCCCTTCCCGGTTGAATCCCTCAACCGGCTCCGCGAGGTGAGACTTCGCGCCCATGATTCCCCTCAACATGGGCGCGAAGTCTCACCTCGACGGGTTTAATGGGCGCTCCATCCGCCTGCCCGCATCCGCCTGCCCGCGCCCGCGCCCGCACTCCGGCTCAGGCCTACCCGGCGTACCGCTCCACGAAGTTCCGCAGGATCTTCATCGGCTCGGTCACGCTGTGCTGCCGGGCGAGGTCCATAAGCTCCTCCGCGGAATCGGGCGGGAAGTAGCCGGCGTGGCGGTAGATGTCGATCCGGGTGGTGAGCCCGTCGGCGTCGAGCTCGGGATGGAACTGGGTGGCATAGAGGTTGGTCCGGATCCGGAACATCTGCACCGGGCAGTTGGCGGAGCTGGCGAGGAGTACGGCATGGCCCGGCAGTACGGTGCAGGCCTCCTTGTGGCCCACAAATGCGGTGAATGACTGAGGCAGGCCCTTGAGCAGCGGGTCCACCAGCCCCTCTTCAGTCACACTCACGGTCACACCGCCGAGCCCTTCGCCGTAGGTCCGGTCGATCACGGCGCCCTGGTGCAGGCCCAGGGTGCCCACCCCGTAGCAGGCGCCGAAGAAGGGGAAGTCCTCGGCCACGATCCGGTCCAGCAGGGCGGCGAGCTCGCGCTCCACCCGGTGCTGGACGGCGGTCTTGTGCCCGGCGGGGTCGCTGGAAGTGAAAGGGCTCCCGCCGACGATCACGCCGGAGTACTCGGAGAGCTCCAGTTCAGGCAGGGGAGCGGCTTCCATCCGGATCCGGTGCAGCTGCTCCGCGGCCAGCCCGGCATAGCGCAGGTAGGCCCGGTATTCGTCTTCGGCGGCGTCGTCCTCGGCCCGGGAGGCGAGGAGCAGAAATGGCTTCACAGAACTAAGTTTGCCCCTCGCCGCGGCCGGTGCGCTATTCGGCGTCCTCGATCAGGGCGATGACGGCGCCCGCGGAGACGGTCTCGCCGGGGGATGCGGACAGCCCGGTCACGATGCCGGTCCGGTGGGCGGTGAGCGGCTGTTCCATCTTCATGGCTTCGAGCACAACCACCAGATCGCCTTCGGCTACGAGGTCACCCTCGGCGACGGCCACCTTGACGATGGTGCCCTGCATCGGGGAAGTGAGGGCGTTGCCGCTGGCTGCGACCGCGCCGCCGCCGGTGCGCGGACGCTTCTTAACCTTGGCCGGCCGGCCGCCGCCCGTGCCGCCGGTTCCGTTGCCCAGCGACGCCGGGAGCACAACTTCAAGGCGCTTGCCGCCCACCTCGACGACGACGCGCTGGCGTCCGCCGTCGTCGTCCGCTTCAGTGTCGGTGCCGGTGGGTGTCCAGGCGGGAATGTCGTTGACGAAGGCGGTCTCGATCCAGCGGGTGTGGATCTTGAACGGGCCCTCGGCGGGGGCGAAATCGGGGTCGGTGACGACGGCGAGGTCGAACGGGATGACGGTGGGGATGCCTTCGACCACCATCTCCTCGAGGGCGCGGCGGGCGCGCTGCAGGGCCTGCGTCCGGGTGGCGCCGGTGACGATCAGCTTGGAGAGCATCGAGTCGAAGTTGCCGCTGATGATGTCGCCCTGCTCCACGCCGGAGTCGACCCGGACGCCGGGGCCGGTGGGGTTTTTCAAGAGCGTGATGGTGCCCGGTGCGGGCATGAAGTTCCGGCCCGGGTCCTCGCCGGTGATGCGGAATTCGATCGAGTGGCCGCGGATTTCCGGGTCCCCGTAGCCGAGTTCCTCGCCGCGGGCCAGCCGGAACTGCTCGCGGACGAGGTCGATTCCGGTGACTTCCTCGGAGACACAGTGCTCCACCTGGAGACGGGTGTTGACTTCGAGGAAGGAGATGGTGCCGTCCTGGCCTACGAGGAATTCGCAGGTGCCGGCGCCGAGGTAGCCGGCTTCCTTGAGGATGGCCTTGGAGGATTCGTAGATCCGGCGGTTCTGCTCTTCGGTAAGGAAGGGGGCGGGGGCTTCTTCGACGAGTTTCTGGTTGCGGCGCTGCAGCGAGCAGTCGCGGGTGGAGACCACCACCACGTTGCCGTGGGCGTCGGCGAGGCACTGCGTCTCGACGTGGCGCGGGGCGTCCAGGAAGCGTTCGATGAAGCACTCGCCGCGGCCGAAGGCGGCGACGGCTTCGCGCACGGCGGATTCGAAGAGTTCCGGGATTTCCTCGCGGGTGCGGGCCACCTTGATGCCTCGGCCGCCGCCGCCGAAGGCTGCCTTGATGGCAACGGGCAGGCCGAATTTGTCCACGAACTCGAGGATTTCCTCGGCGGATTCCACCGGATCGGCGGTGCCAGGAACCTGCGGTGCGCCCACCTTTTCGGCGATGTGGCGGGCCTGGACCTTGTCGCCTAGGGCGGAGATCGAGGCGGGGGAGGGGCCGATCCAGGTGATGCCGGCGTCGATCACCCTGGCGGCGAACTCGGCATTTTCGGAGAGGAAGCCGTAGCCCGGGTGGATCGCGTCGGCGCCGGAGCGCCGCGCCACCTCGATCAGTTTGTCCATCACGAGGTAGGACTCGGCGGCGGTGTTCCCGCCGAGCGCGTAGGCCTCGTCGGCGAGTTTGACGTGCAGCGCGTCCCGGTCCGGGTCCGCGTAGACCGCCACGGAGGTGATCCCTTCATCGCGTGCGGCGCGGATGATCCGCACCGCGATTTCGCCGCGGTTGGCGATCAGCACCTTGCTCATCGGACGTGCGCCCGGCGGGGTGACTGCGGCGGTGCCGGCCTGGGCTGATGGCTGCACGGGATTTGCGGACTGCTCCGAATTTGCTGACAAGGCGTCTCCTTCTTTCCTTCAGGGAGCCTAGCGCGGTTTTGTGGGTTCCGCCGATAGTACTTGCGGATTCCGCGCGTAAACCGCCCAGCCTTTGTAGGGTTGCTACAAAGGTCTGCGAATTAGCTCACTCGGCGCGGATCAGTGCGGGATCCGCGGCGCCGGTTGTCCACAGCTCGGTGATACTTATCCGGGCCTGGCCCAGCAGCCCGCGGAGGGTGGAAATGGACAGCCCGACGACGGCGTGCGGGTCGCCGTCGACCTTGCGGATGAAGGCCCCGCCGTAGCCGTCGATCGTGAACGAGCCGGCGCACTGCAGCGGTTCTCCGGTGGCGATGTAGGCGTCGATTTCCGCGGCGCTCATCTCCATGAAGTGGACCTCGGCTGAGGTGACGTGGCCCAGGGTCGCGCCGGTGCCGGCACCTGCTTTGTTGCCGCCGTCGGCCTCCGTGTCCCGGCAGTCGACCAGCCAATGGCCGGTGTGCAGGACACCCTTGCTGCCGCTCATCCGATGCATCCGCTCCCGGGCGACGTCGGCCGTGTACGGCTTGCCGTGCGCCTCGCCGTCGAACTCGAAGACCGAATCGCAGCCGATCACCAGCGCGCCGTCCGCCTCCGGCAGCGAGGCCACGGCCTCGGCCTTGGCGCGGGCCAGGAGCAGGGCCGTGTCGTGCGGGTCGGTCACGCCGTAGCGGGCCTGGACGGCGTCCTCGTCCACATCCGAGACAAGGATCTGGTGCCGGATGCCGGCGTCGGTCAGCAGCTTGGTGCGGGCGGGGGACTGGGAGGCAAGAATGAGGCGGGTCACCGCTCCAGCCTAATCCACTGCGGTAGAGCAAAGCGGGGTCACGTACGGCCCATGCGGCGGCCTTGGATGGGCGCTAAGTGACCCCGCGTTGCTTGAGCCTTTTGCCGTAGCCAGGCCGCCCATCTAGCGGCGCTGGTCAGTCGGGGATCGGTACGTGGACGGCAGCCGGGCGCCACATCAGCCATCCCCACCACACCTGGGCTCCTCCGAAGACCACCGCGGACAGCGGACCTGCGACAGGCACGAAGGGTCCGCCCAGGGCCAGGAAGGCCGGTCCGCTGATCGCGAGCAGTAGACCGGGAGCGCGGTGGAAGTCACCCGCCCGTGCTGCAGCGGCGCCCAGCATCGCCAGCCCCAGAGGCCAGCCGAGCGCGAGGACGCCTGTGCCGATGAACAGGGGGGAACTCAGCAGCGGCCCGTCCAGCGCCAGGAGCTCCGGAGCTCGGTTCGCCAGCACAGGGAACACGATGGCCTCGGCCGCTGCAAGCCCGGACGCCCCGACCACTCCGACGAGCGTGACGATCAGCCCGGCCTGACCCAGTCGGCCCAGCCTATTCTCGTGGATGGCGACGAGGCCGGCAGCGCCGATGAGAGCCAGGATGAAAACGAATACACCGATTGCGTGCATCGCGGTCCAGGCCCCGAAGCCGCGCACAACTTCGTCGACGGGCTGGTTGAACAGACTGGGATGCCACGGCAATGCGGACGCGACGACGAACCCGCTCACCGCCAGCGAGACCGCTGACACCCGCACGGAAACATGCAAGCTGCTCATGTCCTCATTCTAGTGCGGGTGGACCCGAATCCGTCGACGACCGCCTGCTCACAGGCAACCTTTGGGGGCGGGGCATTGAATGTGTCATCCCCGAAAAGGACGACCAGAAAGCCAACCGGAAACGCAAAGGCTCCGCCGGCGGACGGCCCGTCGCCTACGACAAGGACGGCTACAAACGGCGCGACGTCGTCGAGCGCAGCTTCAACACCCTCAAACAATGGCGCTCCCTGGCCACCCGCCACGACCAACCGACCCCGCACCTACCGCTCAGCGACCGTCCTACACGCCGTCGTCATCTGGAGCACCTTATTGGGAGACATGCCCTGGGCCCCACGCGGCCACGGCTGCTCACGCGAAGCGGCGCGTTAGATGCACAGTTACCTCGTCGCCGATGTCCTTCTCCAGGACCTTCCGGAACGCAGCCCGGAGTGGCATCATGTGCGTGCCGCCACCCACAGGCAGCATGGTCGCCTCGTAGTCGTGGCCGTCAACGGTGCCGCCGACCTTGACGGACTTGCCTGTGCCGAAGAAGTCGGCGGAGTCGGGCATCTGCACGCAGAGCCAGCCGCTGTTTGCATCGGCTATGACGTTCGCACTGAAGGTGGTGTCAATGGGCTGCGCGGTCTTATTCGTATTCGTCATTGTTGGTCTTTCTCGTGTCGATCCTGATAGGTCCGGGGTGGGCCGACTGCCAGGTAACTGTCAGGAGCGAGAACGCTGCGCGAAGGCCGCGGCCCCCGATCCAGTGAGCTCGTCCGCAGCCACGGGCCGTCCTGATGCGGCAAGCAGAAGGACTATGGCGGGGCCGCGGACCTCTTGGCCCGTGCCGTGTTCGAAGGCCGCGTCGGAGGCAACCAGTCGCCATCCCTCAGCACGTTCCTTGCCGCCTCCCATCTTCTCAGTCGTCTTTAGCTGGTGGCTCAGTGCGGTGATTACGTGGGTGGCCGGGTAGTCGCGGCTGATACCTACAGGACGGCGGATGTCCTCCCCGTGGACGAACGCTTCGACCAACCGAGTGGCGAGCGGCGCCGGGGGGCCGGTTGTCCGAGTGAGCACGGCGCGAAACTCAGCCAGCGTGCGACCAGGATCGTCAGCGCGTTCCCGTGCTACCCCTGCGGCGTTGTCCCGGTCGAAGTCGAAGCCGACAGCGACCATGCTGCGGACGAAGCCCAGGCGGGTCGTCTTCGCGGTATCGACGAGATGGGCCACGACGTCGTGAACGTCCCAATCGGGACAAGGCGAGGGCCTCTGCCACTGTTCTGGTTGCAGCATCTCGAGGTCGCGAATCAGCGCCCGACGTTCGTCGTGCACCACAGGCCAGATGACGGAGCCGAGTCGCGAGTTCATTTCACTACTAAAACAAAAGCGGACACTTCTTGGCAATCAGCGGCCCAGCGCCGCTGTCGCGCAGAAACTTACGGCTCGTACAACGACGGGTGTGCCTCAGCTCATGCGCTCGACCTCTTCGGAGAGCGCTGGGCGCGCATCACCGTGCGCGAGCTGATACTTGGACCCAAGCGCTTCGTAGACACCCAACTCGACATCCCCGGGGATCGGGCCGGCGGCGCTCTCCCAGCGCCTCCAGGACCTTGAAGAGGCGGGCATTGTGGTGCGCCGCAAACTGCGCATGCCCACGCACACGACAATGTACGACCTTACGGACTGGGGGCGTGACCTTGAGACAGTCAACACCGCCCTGTCGCTATGGGCAGTTCGCTCACCGCGGACACCGCTCGACGCCGATATGAGCCCCGATACGCTCGTCTTGGCAATGCGGGCACATGCGCGACCGCTCGCCCAAAGCGCACAGAGTTGGCAACTGCACGACATCAGCATGGAAAACCCTCATCATCAGCGGAGATCCGCTCGAAAACTGCAAGGACATCGCGGTCGAAGGGGACGGGGAGGCTGTCCTTGCCCTGCTCGACGTCACCCGGCTGCAAGCCCCGATCAAGCCCGGACCAAGAGATTTAACGGGAGGCACGCGCCCGCGATCTGTCGCCGGATTTAAAGACCCGCAGTTTCCGTCCCGGTGCGGGCTCCCTCAGCGACAACTCTCGGTATGACCAGTTATACTTGGAACTATGAAGACCGCGATTTCGATTCCCGACAGCGACTTCGAACGCTTCGAGCGGGTCGCTGCGCGACATGGCATGAACCGGTCCGAGTTCTTCCGGCGCGCCGGCCGCCGTCTTGTCGAGGAGCTTGAGGGCGAAGCGGAACTGACGGCGCTAGCGAACTCGGTGATCAAACGCGCCGGGCAACCTTCCGCGGACAGCCCGTTTCTGCATGAGTCGGCGCGCACGATGCTCGAACGCACCGACGGGTGATCTCGCACGGCGACGTCGTTTGGATCGACTTCGGTTCGCCTCGCGGATCAGAACCAGCAAAGCGTCGGCCGGCCGTCGTCGTGCAGGAGGATTGGTTGCTTGCCACCCAGATCGCGACGGTCCTCGTCGTGCCACTGACGTCGAACGTCGCACTGGAAGCCTTCCCGGGCAACGTGCTGATACCGGTCGACGCTTCCGGTCTCGGCAAGGACTCCATCGCGGTGGTGTCGCAGGTCGGTCCGGTCAGCCGCGAGTTCCTCGAACCGGACCCCGTCGGGCACGTGCCCAGTTACGTACTCTTCAAGGTCGCGGCCGGCATCCGCCTGGCTATGGGCATCTGAACGCGCATTCCGCCTGCGCAGTCGCCAGTAGCCGACCGGCTTACGCAACTGCCGCTGAGCTCTTGCGCGAGTACCCGAGCGATAAAACCAAAGCTGTAGCCCAAAAAGAACAATGGATCCCATAGCCATGCGTGGCCAATCATGGCGTTGACGTCATAGGCGGGGGCGAGGCGATGTGCGTATCGCTTTTGCGCTGCCTGCTTGGTCATCCCGAGTGTGGTGCCGATGCTCTGCCAGGTAGCGCCAGCGGTCCGGGCCCAAGCGTTCCTTGTCCGGGAACTCTGAAAGCTTGGATGCCGCCGATCATGATCGGGGCGACATCGGCCCTGCGGCCCGGGACGGAGGCCAGAATCATGACAATGGAGAGCACGCCCAGTCCGGCCATCGACAGTCCGGCTCCGATCCGAAGCCGTTTCTCCCGCGCCGATGAAACCATGGGCTAGTTCACCGGGCCTTCGCATCCATGTCGAGGAATCGCCCGGCATGGACGACGGACGGCACCCCAACGCACGCCATGTGGTCCGGATCTTATTGTCACAGGTGCCCGATAGCCTTTTTCCATGGACGGTATTAGGGGGTCCGAGGTGGCTACTTCGGGAGGCGGTGTGACGGTCATGGAGGTGGCCCGCTCACTGGCCGCTGTCCGGCCCTGCCATGACGACGACGACGGCGGGGCCGGGCTGATC